>NZ_JBSFLZ010000022.1:29302-67635 GCF_053599315.1 Saccharopolyspora sp. NPDC000995 | reverse complement strand
CGAGCGCTACAAGCACCTCGTCGGCACCGAGATCGAGCTCCCGCTGACCGGCCGCAAGATCCCGGTCGTCGCCGACGAGCACGTCGACCCGGAGTCCGGTCGGCACGCTCTCAACTCGACGCTCCGGGCTGCCGGTGCCCGGGTTGGGCGTCAGTCCTCGTCGTACGAAGTGGCTTCGGCGTCGCCGCCGACGCCGTTGCCGCCGTTACCGGCCGAGCAGGACCCCTCACCCTTGCCCAGGACACCGACACCGATGCCGCAGATGAGGTTCACGCCGATGCCACCGTTGCCACCCTTGCCGTTGCCGCCGTGGGCCTCGGAGGAGGTCACCGAGTGGTCGTCCTTCTCGTGACCCTTGCCGTGCCCGCCAGCAAAGGCAGGCGAGCCCATCGCCAGCATCGCGGCTGCGGCAGCGGTAACACCGAGAAGACGAATCGAAGTACGCATTACTTAGCTCCCATCCATGTTCGGACATTGCCGAGCCGGCTTGTTCCCGGAATTTCGGGATTGGGGGGTGCGCCGACCGGCAAGAGAAACGTTGCCATCGATATGGGGGTCCGGCATGTCGGGCCACACCAAAGAGAATCACTCGCCACTCTTGCGGATGCACGACTACGCAGCGTCGGACTCTACTTCGGACAACTCAACTGATCAGATGAGGCAAATGCGACTGCCGACAAAAGGATCAGGACGTAGAATCCCGCGATCCCGATCACAAAATGATCAAGTAGAGACTCGAAAACCACTGCTCAATAAGGATTTTACGCAACCCGATCAGTGTGAACTGGTCGAGTCTGTTCGCCCGTTTGGATCAACAAAGAGCCGCCCGCGCGCACATCGCACGAGCCACCCCTAGCCTTTTTGCTGATTCCGCCACGAACGTCGTTTCAGGAGGCAAGTCATGGAAATTCGCCGCAAGACGGCGGTCGTGCTGGCCGCGCTCGGGACGCTGACCACCGGGGCCTCGGTGGCAGCCGCAACCGCCTGGGCCGGACCACCGCTGCACGTGGAGGTGGGCGAAGCCCAGTGCCTGCGCACCGCAGACCTGCCCATCATTGGGAAAGTGCTGAAAGATGCTGCGGTACAGCAGAATCTCACCACGGTGCGGCTGGCATTCCGGAGCGCGACCAATGACCGTCAGACGGTTGCGTACTCCGTGGCAGTGGACGGAAACGTGCGGGCCAGCGGCTCAGTCAGCGGTGGCGGCGTGTCGATCAACAGCGTCACCGTCGCCAACAACGGAAGCTCCCGGCTCGTCGTGACGACGGGTCCCACGGTCGTCGTCGACCGCACCATCACTGGACACTGCTAGGACAGGTGCCGGAATCATCTCGGGGAGCGGGAACAGTCCCGCTCCCCGACTTGTTTTGCCGTGCTCATCCGTAGTGCCGCGACCACCCGATCCCGGAAATGGATCAGTGGCTTCACCGAGGAGCCGGTGAAGCCACTGCGAGAGTGCGGCGCAGGCGGACCTGAGGGCCAGAGTCGCACCCTCCAACATGCGATCCCGCCTTGGTTCCGCCGCGCGGCGTGCGCATATGGACCACGGGCGGCGACTTTTACGCTGCACTCCCCGTCTTTCGGCAATCCATGGGGTGTGGCGAAGACATCAGAAGCGCGCTCCGGCAGATGTCCCGACCGGTCGGCGCTCGGCGATTCGTGCGCTCAGAAGGCGAATACCGAACCGGTCGCGGCCTTCAGCTCGCAGGGATTGGCCAGCAATACCTGGTAGCCGACCGGTTGGCCGCGCCAGGTCCCCTCCGCGGATGCGGTGGTCTGCCGGCTTTCCTTGGTGCAGTTCTTCGGCTGCCCCGGGTCCAACCGCTCGAACTTCCCTTCAACCTGGTGCAATTCGTCACATGCGACGGACGCCCGCGGGTGGTCCCCGCTCGCCGGGTCGCAGTTCAGGGTGACAGTCCGGGACTCCTGGGACTCCGTCACCGTCAGTTTGAGCGTGCTCTGTTCCGCGTCTTCGCCGGACGCGGCCGCGGCAAGCCCTGGAACCAGCACCACCGCAGCGAAGAAAACGCCGACGACACCGCGGCCGAGCAACCGAGATTCGGTCATTTCGTGCATCCTCCGTCCTGGCCGGAATGGAAACCCCCGTCTTCCTTACCGCACCCGGAACGACCTCTCCGTGTGAGCCGGAAACGATCACCGATCGGATTCCCTCGAAGCGCTGATCATCACCACCAGCCACCAATGAGCCCCTGATTCGTCCCCGGAAGATCTACGTCGACTGTAGGCGACGATCCGACCCGGCGACGGAACCAGGCACCTGACGACGCCGGGTAGCTCCCATTAACTCGCCAGCGTTTCAGCCCGACGATAAGCGACGGAATTTCACGTAGATTCGTCCACTAATTGAGTTCGACTCGGCGCTTCGGTGTCGATCATCCGCAAATCGAATGCAGCGCACGGGCGACGAACGGAACGTAGTCACGATCCGACACCAAACGGGCTGCGGTCGCCGAACGCGTGATCGTTTCCGGTGCCGCCGTACGACGAACTGCTGCACAACGCAGCGTGTTGCCCCGGAAGAAGATCCTCATCCGGTGCGCCGCACCGTGCATATACCGATGGAGATCATCAGATGAGGTGAGCAACCGAAATCTGAGGTTGCGGGAAGATCGGGCAGCGCTATGTTTTAGGGGACCCCGCTACGGCAGGGTTTCAAAACCCGATGGGAATCCACCGCCATTCGACCCGACAAAGGCGGCCGACGATTCCTGCGGTGTCATTCGACAAATCAGTACGAAGGGGAATATTCGTTATGCGTTCTGCCAAGCGCGTCATCGCTGCTACCGCCCTGGGCCTTCCCATCCTGCTCGGCGCTCCGGGAATGGCGCTCGCCGACGGCGGCCACCACAAGGGATGGCCGACCATCTCCGACAACCAGCTCCAGAACCAGGACCAGGACGCCAACACCGAGCAGGCCAACCTCAACAAGCCGACGCAGTACACGTTCAACGTCGGTAGCGGCGAGGCGAACTCGGTGAGCTGGAGCAACCAGGACAACGACGCCGACACCGACCAGAGCGCGGCGGCCTGGCAAGCGGACGAGGACTGACGGCAGCGGCCCCCTCGCTGCCGCGGTTCAACCGCACCATGAAAGGGCTTGGCCCGGCGATTCCCTCGCCGGGCCAAGCTCTTTTAATGTTCCTTCATATCCGCCACCACTGATCGTGCGCCTGAGCCGACCCTAGTCGTCGATGTCCATCTCGCCCTCGGTCTGCTCGGTGCCGTTGACGTTGTTCTGCTGGGTAAAGGTCATCGCCGCCTGCTCGCCCTTGCTGTTGTGGCTGATCTGCGTGATGGGCGAGACGTTGATGTTGTTCTGCACCGTGTGGTTCTGCGCGCTCTGCTCCTGGGTCTCCTTCACGATCCAGGAAGCCTTCACCGGGTGCCCGTTCCCCTGCGCGGCCAGAGCCGTACCCGACACCCCGAGCAGCAGCGGCATCCCCACAGCGGCGGCAGCGAGCACGCGCTTCGCAGTACGCATCAACTGATTCCCTTCGTAGACCGACTATTTCCGCACTGTTCCTGATCCCCGCAGCGATACTGGAAATGCACATCGCCTTCGGGTTTCGCGGAATCCACACCCCCGAAAAGGGGCACCAGAAATCTACCGGTGAAACGACATTCGGTGGCAAGTAAAACTTCGGTGATCACACCATGTAGTGATCACCGTTGGGCGATACGGCTTTCGCCGATTCGAGCATGAAGAAGCCCGCTGGTCCGACGACTGCTCGTCGGACCAGCGGGCCGCTGCACTTCTCCGGCCCCAACGGGGCCACCGTGATCAGATCAGAAGCCGAACCGGAAGACGTGCCCGGACTTGGCGGTGCTGGACCCGTTCAGGTCCCAGCGCGGTTCGAGCTTCAGCCAGCTCCCCGCGGGGGAGTTCGGCTGATCCACGGACACCGCCAGGTCCGGCGTCGCCCGCGGGCTGATGACGTAACCGGCCGCGCGCTCCTCCAAGACCCAGCGCTGGCTCGGACTTCCGGGCAGGCACGGCACGGCGAGGACCTCCGGCCCCCACTGCAGGTTGGCCTGCGCGCACCGGTTCGTCTGCTGGTTCCGGATGGTCACGCTGCCGTCGTACTGGTTCGACACGACCCACTTGTCAGCGTCACCGAACACGCCGAACGGGGCAGCCTTGATCACCGGGTCGCCACCGAAGTCGGCCCAGCGGGAACCGTCGACCGCGCTGGTGATCTCCGTGCTGAATCCAATGGGGGAAGGAGCCGACGCAGCCTGGGCACCGGCCGGCACGAGGGAAACCGCCGCCAAGGCACCGAGGGCACCCAGCATCCAGCGAGCACGCTTCATTACTACCCCTCCATACAGAATGTTTTTCGGGAATGGCGATCGGTTTTCCGACCATCCGATATGGATCTCTACCAGCACCGGAATGAAAGTTCGCACCGGGTCACTATAATGAGTGGTCGATCAGTGAATTCGGTAACGACAACTAGATCAAAGCGGATAACAGTCCTCAATGGAACCGTTTCGGCAACGGACCAAAACTGAGAAAATTGACTTTCATTTCAGGTTAAGACATCGGGCGCAACACCTCGTCCACGACCGACAGGAGCCACCGCGCGGCCCAGGTCCCCAGTGGACACCCGACCGAGGGGTGATGCGGTCGGGCCGAAGCCGAAAAGGTCATCAGGAATACCGGATGCCGAGAAGCCCCGGCCCAGCAGGTCGAAGGAGCGCAGCCCGGCCTACGCGCCCGCCGTGGTCGCGCCACAGCGGGCTGGAACGAGTGCGTCTTCGCCGCGAGGGAAGTCTCCGACGTGATCACCCCGAGCGACCGGTGGACGTCGTAGATGTAGAACTCCATCCACTTTGCTACCGCCCAACAGAACCGAATGCGGGGCAACCGTGCTTCTTGGCGAAGATTTTCGCAACGCCGCGCCCGCGTCATGAGCCCGTGCTGCGCCGGCGGTCCGGCCGCGGCTCGTCCGGCCTGAACCAACGCAGTCAGCCGAATGCGGCCTGCCATCGTGAGAGCCGGACAAACTTACGTTCCGCGAGCCCGACGTCCTCGAAGTCCACAATGGACACTTGTCCCCGTCCGGAGAACCGAAAGCCCCCGTCGACGTGGCGTCGAAAGGGGGCTCCGAACTGCGATTTCGGTGCGCGATACTGGGATTGAACCAGTGACCCCTACCGTGTCAAGGTAGTGCTCTCCCGCTGAGCTAATCGCGCCGAGCGGCTCGGCCGCTTGCAGGCACCAGCTTAGCGGAGCCCCCAGCTCGGCCGTCCACCACCCCGCCCTCACACCTGGCGCTCGAAGGTGACCAGCAGCCCCTCGACGCCACCCGGGCCCAGCCGGCCCTTGACGTCCGCACCGGTGATCGCCTTCAGCTGTCAACCGTCGGCGGCGTGGTCGTTGAGGACTCGCTCCAGCTTGTCGCCGGACATCTTGCCGCCGAGCCACTTCTCGCGGAGCTCCACGACCTTGTACTGGTACGGCATCGGCTCTCCCCGTCAGCGCGAACACGTGTCATGGGGTGAACGATGCGCGGCCGCCGCGGGTTCCGTCAGGGGCCGCAGGTGCTGTCCGGCGCTGTGGCCAAGAACTCGGTGGCGGCCCAGCGCGCGTCGCCGAGATCGCGGAAGCCGCCGACCACGTTGGGCGTCGCGGCCACCTCCGCGCCCTGGCGCAGCTCGCCCACCCGGGCATTCACGGAGCTGGGACCGGAGCGGACGTTGAGCACGTCGGCGGTGACCCGGAAGGTGCACGGCTCGGGTCCGCCGAATCCGCTGCCGGCCTGTCCGGTGCCGATCAAGTAGCTCACCCCGAGGACACCGGCGCCGATGAGCAGCAACGAGCGGGGCAGCAGGAACATGGCATACCTCCCTGGTCGACCACGGTCGTCCAGGACACAGCGTCCGACGCCGGAAGTGGCGACGGAACCCGGAGCACCCGTCGGCACGCCCGGTTCAACACCTCGGGTGTCGCCCGCCCGGCGTTCGAGCGCGGGCTGTAGCCCGGTTGAACCGCTCGAATGACCGCACGATTCAAGGACCTCGCGTTGGACACGCTGCACGACCAGACGCAGGCGGACTGGTGGTGCAGGGCGCTCGACTAGGTCCGCCGGGACCAGCAGACCGGCACCGCGGAACGCCCCGCCGAGTGGCCGGTGCCGATCGTCGACCCGGCCGGCGTCGGGCTGCTGATCTGGCTCAACGCGGTGCCGGAACCGATGAGCGGCAAGAACCGGAAGCACCTGGACGTCATCGGCGACCGCGATGGCTCGCCTTGGGCGCCGCCCCGGGCCGCGCCCGCGACGCCCGAGATCGACTGGGACATCCTCGCCGCCCCGAGGGCAACGAATTCTGCGCCTTCGCCCCCTGACACCCGGAAAAGGCGAGACGCCGCCCCCCGCGAGGGGGACGGCGTTCTCACCAGGTTCCGAAGATCAGCGGTCGGCCATCTTCTTCTGGAGGTTCTCGTCCAGCGCCGCGAGGAACTCCTCGGTGGTCTGGAACGCCTGATCGCCGCCGACGAGCAGCGCCAGGTCCTTGGTCATCTTGCCGCTTTCTACGGTCTCGATGACGACCTTCTCCAGGGTGTCGGCGAAGCCGACGACCTCCGGGGTCGAGTCCAGGTTGCCGCGGTGCTGCAGGCCCCGGGTCCAGGCGAAGATCGACGCGATCGGGTTCGTCGAGGTCGGCTTGCCCTGCTGGTGCTGGCGGTAGTGGCGGGTCACCGTGCCGTGTGCGGCCTCGGCCTCCACCTTGCCGTCGGCGGTCATCAGGACCGAGGTCATCAGGCCCAGCGAGCCGAAGCCCTGCGCCACGGTGTCGGACTGCACGTCACCGTCGTAGTTCTTGCAGGCCCAGACGTAGCCGCCCTCCCACTTCAGAGCGCTGGCGACCATGTCATCGATCAGCCGGTGCTCGTAGGTGATGCCCTTGGCGTCGAACTCGGCCTTGTACTCGTTGTCGAAGATCTCCTGGAACACGTCCTTGAACATGCCGTCGTAGGCCTTGAGGATCGTGTTCTTGGTCGACATGTAGACCGGGTAGCCGCGCTCGAGCCCGTAGCGAAGAGATGCGCGCGCGAACTCCTCGATGGACTTGCGGTAGTTGTACATCGCCATCGCGACGCCGCCGTCCGCACCGAACTTGGCGACCTCGAACTCGATCGGCTCGCCACCGTCCTCCGGGGTGAAGGTGACGGTGACGGTGCCCGGGCCGGGGACCTTGAAATCGGTGGCCTTGTACTGGTCGCCGTGCGCGTGACGGCCGATGACGATCGGCTTCGTCCAGGTCGGCACGTAGCGCGGGATGTTGGAGATCACGATCGGCTCGCGGAAGATGACGCCGCCGAGGATGTTGCGGATCGTCCCGTTCGGGCTCCGCCACATCTTCTTCAGACCGAACTCCTCCACGCGGGCTTCGTCCGGGGTGATGGTGGCGCACTTCACGCCGACGCCGTGCTTGGCGATGGCGTTGGCCGCGTCGACCGTGACCTGGTCGTCGGTGGCGTCCCGGTGCTCGATGCCGAGGTCGTAGTAGTCGAGGTTGATGTCCAGGTACGGGTGGATCAGCTTGTCCTTGATGAAGGACCAGATGATCCGGGTCATCTCATCGCCGTCGAGCTCGGCTACGGTGCCCTGGACCTTGATCTTGCTCATGTGGCGGGGTGCTCCTCTCGCGAGAATGCAAGCGGTACAAGCGTACTGCTATCAGCCTCGATTGTGCCCTGTCTCCGTCGCCCACCACCACCCGCGCGGACGCGCGATGCGCCACTAGTTCGTGATGCCGAACCCGTGGCGTGATCTTCTAGGCTCGACACCTGATCGAGCGATCTTTGGTTGGCCGAACTTGGAGGGGCCCGTGGCGACCGGACCGACACACGCGATGAGTGGTGTCGTCGCTTGGGCGGCAGTGACCGCCCTGGCCGACACGCACGCGATGGGGCAATTATCCCCGAAGACCTGGGTGGTCGGCGCAACGCTTTCCGCCGGGGCCGCATTGCTGCCCGACATCGACCACCCCAAGTCGACGGTGGCCAGCACTTTCGGCCCGGTCTCGCGCGGCGCATCGGCAGGCATCAGCAGCTTCAGCGGCTTCATCTACCGCCTGACCCGCACCAAACACGACAGCGACCGGGAAGGCACCCACCGCGGCTTCACCCACACCGTCATCTTCGCGCTGCTCGCCGGGCTGATCACCACGGCGATCATGCAGACCAGCGAGGGCGCCGCGCTCGGCGTGCTGATGTTCTTCTTTGCCGGGCTCGCGGTCCGCGGGCTGCTGCACACCTGGTCCTCCGGCAAGGACGCGCTGCTAATCACCGTCGCCTCGGTGCTGCTCACCATCGCCTGCTGGGCCTGGGCCGACGACCAGCCCACCAACGCCGCAGCCTTCGGGGTGGCGGTGATGATCGGCTGCATCGCGCACTTTATCGGCGACGCGATCACCGAGCAGGGTTGCCCGATGCTCTGGCCGGTGCCGCTGAGCGGCATGACCTGGTACCCGGTCGCCCCGCCGAAGGCGCTGCGGATGAGGACCGGCGGCAAGGTGGAGATGGTGCTGGTCGGCCCGGGCCTGACGATCGCCGCCGTGGTGCTGAGCGCGGTCGCCCTCTACCGCATCGGCGCGACCCCATGGCTCTCCCAGTTCGACCTGCCGCACGAGATCACGGCCTGGCTCGCCCCGTCCTGACCCGGCGCGAGCCTCCCTGGGTGGGAGCGGAACGGACCGTTCGCGCAGTCAGGAGTCTGTTGCAAAATTACGCCCACTACCGTCCGCGACCGATCGGTTACGCCGAGATGGCGTGGCGGACGAACTGCGGCGATCGAGACTGCATTTGGTACTTCGGTTCAGCCGTTTTCGTCGAAAACGCAAGGGACTCTCAGGTGGCACGAACAGGCCGTTCACTTCGAATCGCGACGTCGGGCGCCACAGGATGCGACATTTCGCCCATCACTCGTTCCGGGGCCGATAGGGTACAAGAGCGGCAATCACACCGGCGCCGCCCGAAGCCCCGGAGGGAAGATGCGAGCTCGAAAGCGGTTCGTGGTGTCAGCGCTGTCGTTGCCGCTGCTGTTCGGCCTCGCCGCGTGCGGCGAAGTCCAGGAAGCCCGGCAGAACCTGCAGAATGCCGACGAGCAGCTCCGGCAGGCGCAGGACAACCTGGACGCGGCGTCGGCCTGCCTGCGGGCGATCAACGTCGCGAGCTTCATGCCCAACTTCGCCGACCCGAAGCAGGCGCAGGCCGACGCGCAAGCAAAAGCCGAGGAACTGCGCCAGCTGGTCGAGCAGACGGCCGACCAGACGCTGCGGCAGAACCTGATCGACGTCCAGCAGTCCGTGCAGCAGGTCGCCTCCGGCGAGATCACGCTGGAGTCGAGCGCGGAGTGGACCAGCACCCAGCTCGAGAAGTACCGGCAGGTGACCACCACCTGCTCGCAGATCGGCAACTGACGAAGCGGTCCTTCACCTCCGCGACTCACCCGATGCGCGGTGTGGCCTCGGTCATCTAGTCTGGGACCGCGGAGGTGATGGGTGATGAAAGCAGCTGTAGGCGACCAACTGCACGTGCACAGCAGGCACATCGACGAGGCCGACAAGCTCGCCGAGATCCTGGAAGTCCTCGGCGAGGACGGCGCCCCGCCGTACAAGGTGCGGTTCAGGGACGGCCACGAAGGCCTGGTGTACCCGGGCGGCGATTGCTCGATCGAGGCGCCCCGTCCCCGCGAGGGGGACTGACCCGCAAATCGCGGCAAGCGGACTGCGTAGGCGGCGGGCACGACCGCTGCTCGCCGTCAGGCGAACGGGGCATGCACAGCTCGCGTCGCCGCAGGTCCACGATGCCCGCCCTTCGGGGTCCCCGACGTCCCGGTGGAAATCGCACTCGCCCGCGGCGAGCGCGTCGGCCGGGCTGCAGAGGCTGTTGGGAATGAGCTGGCTGAAGCGAACGGACCATTCGTGCCGCCTATCGAGGTGAGCAGGCCGTTCGCTTCACCCCAGCAACCCGGAACCTGCGTCAGGTCGATGAAGCGAACGGACCATTCGCGCCATCTACGGCCGTGAGCAGGCCGTTCGCTTAAAACCACTTGGAGGCAGCTCCACACCCCTCCCGCTAGGGCAGCCGCCAGAACCTCCCGGCAAACGAGTTCGTGAACAGCCTCTACTGCCAGGGCTGGGCGAGGATCGACTCCACCTCCGCCCGGAACAACGGCTCCGGATCGACGCACATGGCGACGAACTGCCCACCCACCTCCAGACTGACCAGGCCGTGCATGCGCGACCACGCACGTAGCCCGCGTTGCAGCACAGCCGGCGGTGCGGCCGGCCCGCCGCGCAGCTCGCGCCAGGCCGTCAGCTGCCGATCCAGGACCGTGCGCTGCCCGGGTTGGCCGTCGGGGGCCAAGTCCGCGAACACGTCGAGGAGCGGCCGGAACGCCCGGTCGGCGAGGTCGATGGTGAGTTCCGGGGCTCGGAAGCCCGGCACGGGCGTGCCGAACAGCAGCAGGTACCGGTGCGGCTGCTCCAGGGCCCACGCCCGGAACCGCGCGGCGAGTTCGCGGAACCTCGTCGCGGGCGCCTTCCGCCGGTTCGCCTGCACTACGTCGTCCATCGCGTCGCCGAGGTCCCGGTAGGCGTCCACGATCAGATCCGTCAGCAGCGCGTCCCGGTTCTCGAAGTACCGGTAGAGCGCGGGGCCGGTGATGCCCATCCGCTTCGCGATCGCGTTAACCGAGATCCCCTCCGGCCCCGTGCGCGACAGCGAACTGGTTCCCGTGCCCGATGGCATCGACGCCGAGTCAGCGGTCTCGGTGGTGCTCAACGGCGTCACGGCCTGGCAGTTGCTGCACCGCGCGGCGAAAGTCCGACGTGGACAGACGGTGCTCGTGCACGGCGTCGGCGGCGGGGTCGGCATCCTGCTGGCCCAGCTCGGCGTCGCCGCCGGGGTCCGCGTGATCGGAACGGCCTCCGTTCGTCGGCACGAAGCGCTGCGGGATATCGGGGTGGAGCTGATCGACCACCGCACCGAGGACGTCGGGAGCCGCGTCGCGGAGCTCGCGCCCGGCGGCGTGGACGCGATCTTCGACCCGCTCGGCCCGGCGAGCCTGGATCGGTCGTGGCGACTCCTCGCGCCCGGCGGCTCCCTGCACGCCTACGGCAGTTCGGCGACGCTGCACGACGGCGGGCCATGGTGGCTGCCCTACCTCGGCCTGGGGCGGCGGCTCGCCGGCTGGGAGCTGGCGCGGCTGTTCGGGCGCACGGGCGGCCGCCGGATGCGCATGTACTACGTCAAGCCCAACACCGAAGTTCCGGACGGATCTCGCGGAGCTGCTCCGAATGGTCGCCAGTGGACAGTTGCGGCCCCTGGTCGCCTCTCGGCTGCCGCTGGAATCCGCGGCGCGCGCCCTGGACTTGCACATGGCGGGGGCACCGAGACCGGGCGAATCGTGCTCGTCCCCGGCCTTTCGCCGGATCGCGCCTAGGCCTCGCGCGCGCACCGCCGCGGAAACAGGTCCAGGCCTGCCTCTAAGGTGGTCCGCGACGAGGGGCGTTTGGCTAGGAGGCGGTGAAGTGTTGCGAGACGACCGGCAAGCGGGGGCTCCTGCCGACCTGTCCGCTGTTTTCGGCACCAGTGCAGCGGTTTCCGTCCCGCTACCGCCAGGTGAGGTGCTGACCGAGCAGACCGCTCTCAGCGACAACCCCACCCCGCTGTGCTGGATCAGCGACGCCGCCCCGGTGCCGCAGCTGATCGCCGCCCTCCGAGCCGAGCACCGCCTCACCGGCCTGTGGCCGCTGCTGCTGTGCGACAGCGACGAGGTCTACGGGGAGCGGTGCACCGTCGGTGTCGTGCCGCCGGAACCGCTCGAGCACATCGACCGCTGGCGGGTCGTCGACGTGATGGTCCGCATCTGGGACGGCCTGGTGCAGGCCGACGACGACCTGGGGCCCGCGTACGACCTGGAAGTGCTGGCCCCGTTCGACTACGCGTGCCCGGGGCCGGCGCGGGGCGGGAACCTGCTGGCGGACCCGGATGTCCTGGCCAACCAGCAGTTGCCGCGCTTCATCGACGCCGACACCCGGCTCGCGCTGGTCCCGGTTCAGCGCGGCGCGGACGTGCTGACGGCGTTGGGCTGGTCCGGCGCGGCGAACCACGTGTCGCGGACGGCGGGGCTTTCGGCGATGGCCCGCAGCTGGGAGGAGCGCTTCGGGGCGCGCTTGTTGCGCCTCGGCCCGGACCGGCTCGACCTGAGCGTGGCGGCGCCTCCGCAGGACCCGGAACACGCCGCAGCGGTCGCCGCGGAGCACTGGACCTTCTGCCCGGACCGGATCATCCAGGAGACGGGCACCATCGGGGCCTACGCCCAGGAGATCCGCGGCCGTCGCACCTGGTCCTTCTGGTGGGAGTAGCCCGGGCTGACGTTTCGGCTGCTATCTATCCGCCGTGAGTGGTTTTCGGTGCTGCCAGCAGCTCGTCCAGGAGTTCGCCGAAGATGCCGCCGGTCTCCGGTGGCCACAACGGCGGCAGCGTCGGGCCGAAACCGCTGATCGCCCGCTCAAACTGGGCGAGCGAGATGTCCGCTCTTCAGATCGAAGCGGCCACTATCAGCGCAGTCAGCTGTCAGTCGCAGGTACGACGCAACCGGTGAAGGTCCACGATGGACTGAGGCTAACCGGCGGGCTCGCACCGTCTCGGCGATCGCGGCGGGCTCGGTCTGCGTCGGAGAGCCCGCCGGTTGGGCTCGGTGTGCGGGTTCGCGCACGACGCCCCTCCCTTGGTCTGCCCCCGTTGCGGAACGCTGCGGCATTGCCGTCGGCGGGCAGGTCGATCGGCCACACGTCGTGATCCACACCCGGCGGACACCGAGCGGACTGCCAGGTGTTGAACATCTCCATGCGCACGGCGACGACCGTTCAGGGACCGAGGGCGGTCGCCAATGGCTTGATTTCGTCGTTGCGGCAGAGGTAGCCAAAAAGTGCCCGCTGGGAAGCGGCGGGAATTCCCGAATGTGCTCGCGCAACGCCTCAATAATTGGCGTCGCAAGCCCGACCCATTGGTCGTCGCGCCCATTCTTCGCGCCGATGCGCTCGGTTCCATCCTGGCGTAGCGTTGCCGGCTGATCAGTCGAGGCAGAACTCGTTGCCCTCGGGATCGGCCATAACGATGTGCCCGCCGCCCAGCGGAGGAGCGGGCTCGTAGCGACGCACCCGCATCGCTCCCAGCGCGACGAGCCGGTCGCACTCGGCCTCCAGCGCCGCCATCCGCTCCTCCCCCTGCAGTCCGGGAGCCGCACGGACGTCCAGGTGTACGCGGTTTTTGGCGACCTTGTCCTCCGGCACCTGCTGGAAAAACAGCCGCGGGCCGTGCCCGTCCGGGTCCTCGATGGCCGACCTCGTGTTGCGCTGCTCCTCCGGTACGCCGGCCTGCGCGAGGAAGTCGTCCCACGCGGCCAGCGGGTCGGCGCCCTCGGGCAGGTCGACTCCGGGCGGGCTGGGGTGGACGTAGCCCAGCACGTCGCGCCAGAAGGACGACAGCGCCCGAGGGTCGTGGGCGTCGAAGGTGATCTGAGTGTGGCGGCTCATCGGGTACCTCCAGTCGCAGCCGGTTTAGCGTGCAAGTAGAGGTCGCGCAGCAGGCAGACCTCGGACAGGTGGTGGATCAGCTCGCGGTTGATGTGCAGCACCAGCGCTGGCAACGGACGCTCGGCGTGCGGCCCCTCCGCCTCCCCGCACGGGGGCGCGAGGCCGGTTTCACCGAGAGACTCCACCCCAGCCAGCCACATGGCGTACTCCGCATCGAGCTGGGCCAGCGCCTCGGCCGCGGTCGCTGCGTACTCGAACGACTGGTAGCCGGTGGGCGCGCGACCGAAGTGCGCGGCGCTGCGCACCGCGAGCACACCGACGATCACGTGCCCGAGCCGCCAGGCGATCGTCGTGAACGGCGACGGGTCTGGCTCCGGCATCGCGAAGTCGATGGTCATCGCGCCTGACCCGGCCTGCACCGGTGCGGCGCCGGTGCCACGCGGGCGAACGCTCCAGCAGTCCGGCGCCGGCTCCCAGAAGTACTCGTCGTCGGTGAGGCCGTCGAGACGATCGCGCAGCTGGTTCGCCCAGTGCCAAGCGAGCTGCTCTCGGAGCAGGAGGTTCCAGGTCCGTCGGTCATGGACCGAGCCTCCCGCAAATAGCGGACAGGATCGTTCCGCGATCTGTGCAACGATAAGCGCGTGACCGTCGAGTCGACGACCGAGCGGGTGCTGCGAATGCTGGCGCTGCTGCAGAGGCGGCCGTCCTGGACCGCCGCCGAGCTCGCCGCCGAGCTCGGGGTCACCGACCGCTCGGTGCGCCGGGACGTGGAGCGGCTGCGCGCGCTCGGCTACCCCGTGCAGGCGACGGCAGGCGTTGGCGGCGGCTACCGGCTCGGCGCGGGCACCCGGCTGCCGCCGCTGCTCCTCGACGACGAGGAAGCGATCGCGACGGCGGTGTCCCTGCGGTTGGCGTCGGGGGGCACGGTCGCCGGGGCGGGCGAGGCCGCGCTGCGGGCGCTCGCGAAGCTCGACCAGGTGATGCCGCCACGGCTGCGCGCCGAGGTGCGGGCGGTGCACGGCGCCACCGAGACCCTTGTCGGCCCCGGGGTCGAGATCGACGCGGAGCTGCTGGTGACGCTCGCGCGGGCCTGTCGCGACACCGTGCGAGTGCGGTTCCGGTACGCCGGCCGCGACGGTGGGGAGAGCGAGCGCACGGTCGAACCGGTACGGATGGTCACCACCGGCCGCCGCTGGTACCTGATGGCCCGGGACATCGACCGCGACGACTGGCGCACCTTCCGGCTGGACCGGATGCGCGAGTTGGTGGCGACTACCTGGCGATTCCGGGCGGGGGAGCATCCAGACCCGGTCGCCTACGTGCAGCGGTCCGTGACCGAGGCGCCGTACCGGTACCTCGCCAGGGTGCGGGTGCACGCCCGGCCCGACCGGGTGCGGGAGCTGGTGCCGCCCCAAGTGGGGCGCGTCGAGGACGATCGCGACGGGTGGTGCGTGCTCGTCGTCGGCGGGGAAGACCTTGACCGGCTCGCCGTGCACGTGGCCCGGCTGGGCTTCGAGGCGGAAGTGCTGGAGCCTCCAGAGCTGCGGGAGGCCGCCGCCCTGCTCGCCCGCCACCTCGCGGCGATGGCCCAGACCAGCTGACGGGACGGCGCCCGGCTCACCGTCACCTGCCAACCGCGCGACGCGGAGCTGTACGCGACCCTCGCGTCGAACACCGAAGTCAGACGGTGGCGCGGTCGCAACACCTGGCAGCGGGAACCCGGCTGAGAGAAGCAGTTCCAGTCGCGGAGGCGGGTGACGAAGCTGAAGCGGTCGCCGCGGAACAGGGAGCGGACCCGCTCGATCGGCTCGCCGTCCGGGGTTCACGACGGCCGGCGCAGCAGGATCATCGGCGTCGCCGGGTGAAACCGATCAGCAGCGCCTCGCGCGGCGTCGCGAGCACCGTCTCGATGCGTTCCTCGGCTTCGACGAACCGCAGCGCGGCACCCTCGCCCAGCTCCTCGACGAGTTCGAGCAGCTCCATCTTCACCGCGTAGTAGCGCGAAATCCGGCCGTCCTCGGGAATTCCGGCGCGAACCAACTGATCCGCCCGGTAATCGAATCGCAGGCGCTCAGCCCAGCAGCCCGCCCTTGATGGTCATCGCCACAGCGATGATGACCAGCCCGAACCCGCTGTAGAGCAGGACGTCCACGGCTCTGCTGCGGATCGCCAACAACCCTGCCCGCTCCTGCGGGACCATGCCGCGCATCGCCGCCGCGACCAGCAGCGCAACACCGAGCAGCACCGAACCCCGCCGCCAATGCCCCAGGGCGATCAGCAGGAGCCCGATCAGCACGCCCAGCAGCACCAGGCCGAACGGCACGTGCACCGAAAGGCGCGACCCGTCGCCGAACCGTTCGCTCACGCCGTTCCTCCCGTGGTGATGGACTCGAACCGGGGGCACCCCCGGCACGGATCAGCCGACGTTGCGCTCCGCCGCCTCGACGACGTTGGTCAGCAGCATCGCGCGGGTCATCGGCCCGACCCCGCCGGGGTTGGGCGACACGAACCCTGCGACCTGCACGACGTCCGGGTGCACGTCCCCGGCCAGTCCGGCGTCGGTGCGGCTCACGCCGACGTCGAGCACCGCCGCGCCCGGCTTGACCATGTCCGAAGTGATCAGGTGCGGCTTGCCCGCTGCCGCGATGACGATATCCGCGCGGCGCACCTCCTCGGCGAGATCCCTGGTCCCGGTGTGGCAGAGCGTGACCGTGGCGTTCTCGCTGCGCCGCGTGAGAAGCAGGCCGATCGGGCGGCCGACGGTGATGCCGCGGCCAACGACCGCGACCTGCGCACCGTTTAGCGGCACGTCGTACCGGCGTAGCAGCTCAATGATCCCGCGCGGGGTGCACGGCAGCGGTGCCTCCTCGCCGAGCACCAGGCGCCCCAGGCTGATCGGATGCAGCCCGTCCGCGTCCTTCTCCGGCGCGATGAGCTCAAGCAGCGGCCCGGCATCGAGGTGCTTGGGCAGCGGCAGTTGCACGATGTAGCCGGTGCAGGCCGGGTCGGCGTTGAGCTCGTCCAGCACCGCCTCGACGTCGGCCTGGCTGACGTCGGCGGGCAGGTCCTTACGGATCGACTTGATGCCGACCTTGGCGCAGTCGTTGTGCTTGGCGCGCACGTAAGACTGCGAGCCTGGGTCATCCCCGACCAGCACCGTGGCCAGCCCTGGTGCGTGCCCCTGCTCGACGAGCCGGGCGACCCGGGGCCGCAGCTCGTCGAAAATCGCGTCCTTAGTGGCCTTGCCGTCCAGAATCGTCGCGCTCACGGCTGTTCATCGTGGCAGACGGCGCGCGGACCATCCCGCCCGGTCCGGCATTATCGCCACGCCGACGGCCACCAACGCGAGCAGCACGCCGAGCAACGTGGACGTCGAGATGCCCGCACCGGAGGCCGGGGCGACACGCCGAGCAGCAGCGCGCCGACCAACTGACTGGCGATCATTCCGGTCCACCACGAGCCCGCTGCTGGCCTGCCCGGCCACCACCGCGACGGTGAACATCGCGACGCCAAGCGCGGTCGCCGCCATTGCCTGCGTGAACACCAGATATCCGCCGCACACGCCCCGAGGCACTGCCAGGGCCGCAGACCATCTGGTTTGCGCAGCACGGTGCGGACGTTCCGCCAGCCACGCCGCGCCTGCGCCGACCACGAAAGTCGCCGCCACGAGCACGACGAAACCGCACAGGAACGAGATCAGCCCGGCGGCGATCCAGTCGTCCATCCGCGCCCCGCGCGTGCCGCTGATCCGTGCCTGTTGGCAAGCTGCACCCCGACCCCGGTCGCCCCGAACATGCCGAGCACGCGTTCCCGGGGCTTCGTCCGGTCATGCGTTCGCCGCACGGAAGCAGCAGTCACTTAACCGCAGTCTGCTCCGGCTCCGGGCGCGCACGCGATGCCCGAACACTGTGACGTATGACAAACCCGAAGCCCAGCAACGCCAATCCGGCCGCCGCCGCGGCAGCCGCCGCCGGGCCGGAGATGTCGAGCATCCAACCCGCCAGCGGGGCGGCCAGCCCGCCGCCCAGCGTCGTCGCGCTGGCCATCCAGCCGAACGCCTCGCTGCGCCGCTCGACCGGCGCCAGGTCCGCCAGCCGCCCGTTGCAAGCGGCCAGAGTCGGCGCGATCGCGGTGCCCCCGACCAGCAAGATCGCACCGACCAACCACGGCGAACCCGGATCGGCGATCGGCGGCAAAGCGGGCACCAAGGCGGCGAGCCCGAGCGCGGCGAGCAGGACGCGCAGCCAAAGCCGCGGGCGCGCCGCGAAACCGCCCGACACCAGGCCACCGGCCAGCGAACCGACCGCCCACACCATGGCCAGCAGCCCCGCCAGCTCCGGTGCGCCCCGCTCACGGGCCCAGCCGACGAGCACCAGGTCCACCGCGATCAACCCGCCGACCAGCAGCGCGAAGAACAGCAGCAACGACGTGAAACCCGGCACTCGGAACAACGACCCGGTCTTGCCGGCACCGCTCGCGCCCTCCCCCGGCGCCTCGCGCATCCCCGCGCGCAACAGCGAAGCAGCGAACATCGCCGCACCGAGAGCCGCCCAGGCCGCGCAGGACAACATCGCGGCGACCGGACTCCAAGCGGCCACCACCAACGTCGCCAGCATCGGCGTGATCACGAACAGCAGCTCCTGCAGCGTCGCCTCCACCGCGAAGGCCGCCTCCCGCGCCGGACCGTCGGTCAGCCGCGGCCAGATCGCCCGACCCACCTGCGTGATCGGCGGGTGCGACAGCCCGGTGAGCAGCGCCACCGGCAGCATCAGCCACCACTGCGCCGGATCCACCCAGCGCGACACCACGACCATCGCCGCCATCCCGAGCCCGGAACCCAGCCCGGTCACCACCAAGAGCCGCGGCGCCGAGCTGCGATCGGCCGCCCGGCCGCGCAGCGGTCCGGCGATGGCCTGACCTGCCGTGACCGTCGCCCCGATGGCGCCGCCGATGGCGTACGACCCGGTCCAGTCGACGACCAGGAAGGCCAGCACCATCGCCAGGGCCGGCATGTGCAGGCGCCCGAGCAGGCTGAACGCCATCAAGCTCGACGCATGCGGGACCGCCGCCAGAAGTCGATAAGGACGCAGCACACGACTCACTCTGGCGTCTGGCACGCCCGTACCGCTACCGAATTTCGTCGACCATCCGCCGCAGCCTCACCACCGCTGGGCCCGATCCACCTGGTGGTGTGATGTTCATCCGGCCGCCCAGCAGGCAGGCTCTCGTGACGAGATCACCGCGGGTAGTGATGAGGATCTTGGAAGTGAGCACGTGTCCTGGAGCAACGGCACGGAACTCGCCCACAACTCACATGACCGGGCACGCGTCGAGTAGCGTCTTGGCCGGGGTGGAGTCGGGTTGCCTCGTCGAGAGGGGGAGGATGTCGCCCATGTCGCGTCCGACAGCGATCAGTCCAGAAGAGCAGGAGCAGATCGCCCGCAGGATCGGGGTTCTGCTGTTACAGGGCGCTCCCGAGGACTGGCAGGAGATCACGGTGGAGTACCGCGCCACCGGTGAGTACCACGACCTGCTGGGTGAGGTGGCCGCGCAAGACGGCAGTTCCCGCCCCTGGGAGCCGCCGACCGAACTGCAGGAGATCTTCGAGCGCCTGCGCGAAGGCATGTACCGGCCCGACGTGGGCACCTGGCTCAGCGCTCTCTACGTCGTAGAACGTCCATCGAGCTATCGGATCGACATCAACTTCGATTCCGAGCCCCTCTGGCAGCGCCCGCTGCCGCGCGCCGCGTACGTCGACGAACTGCGTCGCTACCCGCGCGCCGAGGAGAACGTCCCGGACTGGATGCGGGAGCGCTTCGACGGCACGCCTGCCCATATCTCCGAAGCACCGACCGCCGAGCAGTCGGCCGTGGAGCCGCCGGTCGCTGAGGCACCGGTGGTCGAACCCGCAGCCACCGAACCCGCAGCCCCCGAGCCGGTGGACGCCGAACCCGCTATCGCCCAGGCGCCGATCCCGGAGCCGGGGATCGCCGACCCAGTCGACGGGTTCCAGGTGGCCAACGTCTTCGACGACTACGACGAGCAGGGCCGCCCAGTGGTCACCGACCGCCAACCGGTCCCTACCGCGGACGTCGCGGCGCTGCGCCAGTACCTGGAGAACGCCCCTGTCGTGCTCGCCTCCCGCGAGAACGAAGAGGACCAGCTCGACCCGGAGCGCGCTGCCGCGGTGCCGGGCACCTGGCACACCGATGGCACCTGGCTATGGCCGGGCGCCATCGCTTTCTACCTGACGCAGTACGGGGTGCCACCGGAAGCCGAACTCGTCGAGCACATCCGCGCCCGCGGCTTCCAGCTCGTCGAGGTCGACGACGCCACCCGCGACGCGGCCGTCAGCGAGCTCCTCGACCAGCCCGTCGGCGAACTCGACAACGAACTCGACAACGAGCTGGAGACCTCGTCCGCCAGACCAGAGCCCATTCCGGAGCCAGACTTCGTCGAGCCCGAGGAGGAGCGCGCCGAGCCGACCGGCGGATCCCGGCACGTGCTCGACGAGGCCGAAGCGCCCGACACGCACGAAGTGCTGGCCAAGCTGCACGACCGGCTCACCGACCACCGGGTGGACGGTGCCGGCTACCGCATCGGTAGCCACAGCCCGGACGCCCGCTGCCTGATCGAGGACGGCGCGGACTGGGTTGTAACCGCCGGCTCCGACGGCGGCGAGGAAGTCCGGTTCGCCCGCGTCGACCACGCCGCCGCGTACCTGCTGGGCAGCCTCCTGATGGACCGGCCCGCCACGGCTGCGGCGCCGGGCCCCGCCCCGGTGACCGACCTGCCGCAACGCTTCGCTCCGGAACAGGCCGACCTTCCGCAGCGCTCGGCGCTGGGTGCCTCCGACTTGCCGCAGCACGCGACCCCAGAAGTTCCCGACTTGCCGCAGATCTCGGCGCCAGGAGTTCCGGACTTGCCGCAGCGCTCTGCGCCAGGAGTTCCGGACTTGCCGCAGCGCTCTTTGCCAGAAGTTCCGGACTTGCCGCAGCGCTCTTTGTCGGAGGTCTCTGACCTGCCGCAGCGCTCCCCGGCAGAACCGGCCGATCTGCCGCAGCGTTCGGCACCGGAACCGGAGCTCGGCGGGGCGAACCCGCTGTTCACCGCGAACCAGGAGCCGACGGGTGCGCCGCCGGAACCGTTGAGCCAGGAACCCGCGGCCCAGGCCGGGGACGACGCGACCCGGTTCCAGCCCGCATCGCGGCTGGACCGTCCCGCGCAGCCCCCGGCTGGTCCGACGGCACCGCCGTCGCCGCCGGTCGGGCAGCCCGCGCAGCCGCCCTTCGGCGGACCGGGCGCGCCGCCGCCCCTGCCGAAGCGCCAGCCGCGTCGGGAAAGCGGCGCTCCGGTGCCGCCAGGTCCTGCTCAGGGCCCGGCTGGTGGCGCGGAGCGGCGCCCGGGCCCGGGAGGACCCAGCATGGCCGGCCCGCACCGGCAGGGACCGCCGCCAGGGCCACCGCGTCCGCCGCAGGGCGGGCAGCCAGGTCAACCGCAGCCAGTTCAACCGCAGGGCGGACAGCCCCAGGGTGGGCAGCCCCAGGGCGGGCAGCAGATCCAGCCGCTCAGCGGTGAGCCGCCGCTGACGCTGTACCGGGAACGGCGGATCGTGATGTTGCAGCCGGGCACCGAACTGGACCGGTTCGGCGAGCCGAACGGCAACGTCACGTACACGATCCGCACGCCGTACACGCACCGCTCGCTGCCACCGCAATGGTCGAACCGCTCGTACTTCGCGTACCGGGTGCAGCGGCCGCTCCAAGCGCTGCGCGGCACCGCGGTGCCGTGGTTCGAACAGCCCGGTGGCGGCACGGCGTTCGTGCTCCCCGCGACGATCAGCGAACTCCTCGCGGACGGCACCCTGGCAGAAATGCCGGCCAACGACCGCCCACCCATGGAGTGACCCGATCTCATTACGAGTGAAGGGCGTCTCTTGCCAAGCAAATCGACAAGAGGCGCCCTTCACTCCTTCACCAGCGGTCGAAGCGGCCCGGCTTCACCACGGCGAGCAACCCCCGCAGGTGGGTCGAGCTCAACACCAAGGCACCCTGCTCCGGAGCCTTCGAATCCCGCTTCGCACCAATCCCCGGCACGTTCAACGTCAGCTCCACGCAAATGCGTTTCTCCGTGCTGTGCGTGCTCTTTCGACATAAATCGCTGGAAAGATCCGTCATGCCACGCTTCTCCATCAGGCGTGTTCACCGGGACGAAGCCAGGTTATCCATGGAATCCGCGGTTTCATCCGACGCAAGCGCGACGTCGGTCATCCGCTCGAAGAGCTGGATGTAGTAGTTGATGTCCGTTGGATGCTCCATCCAAACCGCGCCGCGCTGGTTCTCCAGGTAGACGGCGTCCATGTCGTCGAATCCCCCGGCAAACCGCAGCAGGTGGAACGGGCTGTGCATGCCGAGGTAGGCACCCACGTCGAACGCAACGACCTGGTTCGTGATGTTGGTTCGCTCGGCGGGCTCCAGGAGGTGGCGGATCTGGTCGAGCATGGCGTCAGTCCCGCCGCCTTTCCTGCGTAGCGCCGCTTCGTCGAGCGCCACGCGGAGCTCGTCGGGCCGTCTTCCCCATTTGACCCGGTCCTGACCTGGGCGGCGGAACTCGACTTGTTG
Source organism: Saccharopolyspora sp. NPDC000995 (assembly GCF_053599315.1). Taxonomy (NCBI): domain Bacteria; kingdom Bacillati; phylum Actinomycetota; class Actinomycetes; order Pseudonocardiales; family Pseudonocardiaceae; genus Saccharopolyspora; species Saccharopolyspora sp. NPDC000995. Next base: position 45,439 of record NZ_JBSFLZ010000022.1, on the reverse strand, counting down.
ATTGATGCTTTGCTCGGTCACCTTCGGGACCAACTCCAAGGAGGCAGCGGCGTACTCCGGCGTTAGCGGCAGGCGGATCAGCGTGTCGACCAGCGGCGCACCAATGTTGTAGCACTGGCGCAGCAGCCTCACGTTCCGCGACAGGATCGTCTGCTTACCGCGTCCGATCCGGCTGATCCTGGTGCTCGTCAGACCTGCGAACTTCGCGGCGTCTTTCAGGGTCATGTCGGCCTACTCGCGCAAATTCCGCAGCCTCGCCTACCAAGTCGGCCGAGGACGCCTCAACACTCGACGACTTCGCCAACGCCGCCCCCGCTCTCGAGGCGGATCAGACCAAGCTGGTTGCCGGACGCGAACGCAATCACCCAGCGCCCAAACGCCCGGGTACGGCGATGCTTCTTTGCGAGGAATCCCGCCAGCCGCATCACCGCATATCTCTGATCTTGTTGAAAAGCAGAGCCGAATTCCCGTAGCGGAAATACCCGGCCCAGCCGCGAAGGAAGCGGTTGACGTCCTCCACGATCGTTTCAACAGACAGCCACGTCCGACTCCGACTCCGCTCCTTAAGTTCCCGGATACGATCGCGGGCGCGCTGCATGGCCTTGTCCGCAGGCCAGCGAGTGAGGAAGGCAGCCCCTTTACCAGCAGTACGTCCCTCAGCACGCACCCACCGATGATGAAACCCAAGGAAATCCATCCCTGGACCACCCTCGGTCAGATGCGTGATCCTGGTATTGGATGCCTTCGGCTCCAAGCCCAGCGAGAACGGTCAGTCGACTCGGAGGCCGTGGGCGGCGGCGAAGGCGAGGGCCGTCATCGTGTCGATGCGGGCACCCCTGAGGTTCGCCTGCACGAAGGCATCGGCGTCAATCCGGGTTTCCCTCAGATCTGCTTCTTCCAGGCGGGCACCGAGCAGGCGCGCACCCGTGAAGTCCGCTTCGCGCAGGTCGCAGCGGCGGAGGTCGCATTCGGTGAGATTAGCTTCGCGGAAGCGGATTCCGCGCAGGTCTAGGCCGCGCAGATCCGCCTTGCCCATGCCCACCAGTGTCAGGTCGGTCTCGCGCAGCGTCCACGCGCGCAGGCGGCAGTCCACGAAGCTCGACCCCAGCAGGCTGCATCCATCCAAAGTGGACTTTCCGAACACCGTGCGTTCGAACTTACAAGACCGCAACGCCGTGGCGACGTGCTTCGAACCGTTGAGATCGGTGCCGGTGAACACGCAATTGGTGAACACGCAATTGCGAGTGCTCAGCCCGGACAGGTCGGCATCGGTGAAGTCGCAGTGCTCGAACGTTCGCCCCTCCCACTGCTCGTCCGTCAGCACCGCGTCCTGGAAGTCCTCGCCGACCGCGCTCGTCATGCCCCTAGGGTGGCACGCGGCACCGCCGTCCCCGGAGCCACCGCCTCCTGGGATCACGAGACGGTCCAGCAGGTGGCCGCGGCCCACCGCCCGGCCGCCGCCATCAGGACGTCGGTTGCGGGAACCTTGATCTGCCCGTAGTCCGAGAGGTCCGCCGCGCTCACCGCCAGCTTGAACGCTCCCCACGCTCGACGAGCAGGCTCGTCGGCTCGCAGGTAGTCCCTGAACAACAACGCGTAGCGGGCGTTGGGGCCGACGCCCTCCCGGAGGTGGACGTTGCAGGGGCGCGCGCCGATCGGCGGCGCGAAGACGAGCTTGCGGCAGCGAATCCCACCCGAGACCTCGACGCGGTTCCACGGTTCGGGCCGACACCGGAAGCCGCTCGCAGCGAACATCGCAGCATCCCGGGGCTCGTCGATGGCACGCACCCGGACCTGCACGTCGATGCAGTCCTTGGCCGACAGACCTGGCACCGAAGTTGAACCCACGTGGTCGATGGCGCCCGGCAGGTCGCCCAGCGCCCCGTGCAGCTGCTCGGACAGCCGCTCGAACTCCCCAAGCCACCCCGGCCGGTAATCCACCACCGCAACGGGATGGACCTCATCAGGCGGCACGTTACCCCAGCACCCAGCCACTGCGAATTAGCCGCTGATTCAAACCCGACTTCCGCCCGTCGCTGGCATTTAATAGCAAACCCTCGCGAGCGGAAAATTCTTTGCAGGCGGCAGGCGGCAGGCGGCAGGCGGCAGGCGGCAGGCGGCAGGCGGCAGGCGGCAGGCGGTTTGCCAGTCTCGCCGGGTGAATCCGCTCCCACGCGCCGATGTCGCACTCCGTGCCGAAGAGCTCATCGTCACGCTGGCGCCGCTGGTCGCCGTCGAGGTCGTCGATCGGCTGCAGGGGAAGAGAGCTGCTGCTGCTGCGGCTACTCGAAGCCATCCGGCCCCGGCTGCGAGGCGGTGATCGGCTGCTCTTCGGCGAGACCTTCCGGGACGACGCCGATGCGGAGCAACCTCGGCGTAGACCTGTCGCTCGCCGATCTGGTCGAGCTCACCGAGAAATGCGCATTCCGCCTGCTTCGGCTCGCGACTGCCAAGCACCGACGAGTGGGACAGCTTCGAAGCCCGCTGCTGCGGCGCCCTGGAAAGATGGGTGTTGGACAACCCCGAAGCAGCCAGAGCGACGAAGTCCGTGCCCTCGCCGACGAGCACCGCGCTACGTGGCTGCGCGGATACCGCGGCGCCCGCAGCTTCGCCTACCTCGTGCTGACCTTGGACTCGTGAGCGATCACGGCACGACGACCACCGGGCGGACCGCCTCCACCACCAGGGTCGCCGGCACAGTGCCGAGCAGGCCGCCGCGGCGGCGGGACCTGCCGACCACGATCAGATCCGCCCGGTACTGCTCCGCGACCTGCTCCAGGCCGACCGCCGGGTCGCCGCGGTGGTGCACGAAGTCCCAGTCGATGTCCACCCACTTCAAGTGCGACACGACCTCCTTCTTCAGCTCCTCGACCAGGCTCTCGGCGGCCTCGCTGGCCACCGCGACGCCCATCGGCGACCAGTAGGCCACGCCGCCCACCGCCTCGACGTAGACCAGCACCAGGCGGGCGCGCTCCCGCCTGGCAAGGCCAGCCGCCCACGCCGCGGCGTGGAAGCTCGCAGGGGAGCCGTCCATGCCCACGACAATGCCGCCCAATCCGTCCTTGCCGATCTCGAATTCACGCTCGGTCTTGTCGCCTTCGGCCACGCGGAGATGGTAGTGGGCGCGCGCCGAGCAGTTGGACGCATGCGACACACTCGAAACGTGAACGGCGCTCAAACCACCTCCGACCTCGAACGTCGCGCACTGGACGCGGTGGACGCGAACGGGATTTTGAACGACCTGCGAGAACTCGTCGCGATCCCCAGCGTCGGCGGTACTAGCGGCGAGCACGACGCCCAGCAGTGGTGCGCCGACAAGCTCAGCGCACTGGGGCACCAGGTGGACCACTGGCGCATCGACGTCCGGGCGCTCGCCGAGCAGCCCGACTTCTCAGGGCAGGAAGCCGACCGCGACGTCGCCTACGGCTGCGTCGGCGTGCACGGCGACGGCTCGGAGCCCGCGCTGGTGTTCTGCGGGCACACCGACGTCGTCCCGGCCGGCGACCTCGACCGGTGGCCGAACCGCGACCCGTACGCGTTGCGGGTCGAGAACGGCATCGCCGCCGGTCGAGGCACCTGCGACATGAAAGGCGGGCTGGCCGCGATCTTCGGCGCGCTGCAGGCTCTTCGCACGGCCGGGCTCGAGTTCGCCCGGCCGGTGGCCGTGCACACCGTCGTCGGCGAGGAGGACGGCGGGCTGGGCGCCTTCGCGACGCTCCAGCGCGGACATCGCGGTACCGCTTGCGTCCTGGCCGAGCCGAGCTCGGGCACGATCGTGGCCGCGAACGGCGGGTCACTCACATTCCGACTCGAAATCACCGGTAAGAGCACGCACGGGTCCACCCGCTACCGCGGCGTGAACGCGTTGGACAAGCTCGCCGAACTCTTGCCGGTGCTGCGCGAGCTGGAGGCCCGCCGCAACGCCGACCCCGACCCGCTGGTCGCGCACCTCGAAGTGCCGTATCCGCTGTCCATCGGCATGGCGCGAGTCGGCGACTGGGCCACAGTGCCGGACCTCGCGATCGCCGAAGGCCGCTACGGCGTCCGCATCGACGAGTCGATCGACGCCGCGAAGGCCGACTTTGCCGAGACCATCGCGCATGCTTGCACCGCGGACCCGTGGTTGGCGGAGCACCCAATCCGGGTCTCCTGGCCGGGCGGAATCTTCGCCAGCGGACGGCTGCCCGAAGGACATCAGCTGCTCACCGAAACCCAGGACGCCGTCGCCGCGGCAGGGGCTCCCCGCCCGTCAGCGTTGGGTGCCCCGTACGGCACGGACCTGCGGCTCTACGCAGCCGCCGGAATCCCGACGCTCCAGTACGGGCCCGGCGACATCCGCTACGCGCACGCGCACGATGAGCACGTCGCGATCACGGAGCTGGAGCAGGCCGCGCGCGCCTACGCCCTGCTGGCGATCCGCCGCTGCGGCCTCGCCTGACCGCCCGCGATGCCCTGAAGGCCTCTGCCGGGGCATACTCACCGAGCTTTCCGCGACATCAGCGGTCAGGAGCAACATCGCCCGGCAGCGCCATGTCGGGGACACCGCAGCATCGAATGCCCGGGCCACGAAAGACGGGCAGCCAAGGCGAACGACGTGCTGCACCGGCTTGTAGAGCAACCAAGAGCACCTCCTGCGCATACGGCTGGGCAAAGGGTGGAAAGGCATTTCGAATGGCCCGGGCACGCGTGCCGGCACGCACTCGTGCCCGGGCTCTGGCGTTCCGGTGTCTCCGGTCAGGTTTCGGACCCACACTCTGGGAGGGAGAAGTGTTCTTCCGCTGCCGGTCGGGCATGGTCGACGCCGGGTTCGGTGGCCGCAGTGGCTGGCGAGATGCCAGGCCCGCCGTGGCTAGTGGAAGTCGCGCGAGGTCGAGGGGATGCGCACTTCCAGTTTCTGCAGCCGGTCAGCTCTCAGATTGATCACTCCTTCCGCTCGTTCGACGATTCCGCGCACCAGCAACGCCGCGCTGGTACGCCCGACCTTTCGGTAGCGCGCCCACAAACCCTGCGAGCACATGACGTTGACCATTCCGGTCTCGTCCTCCAGGTTCAGGAACGTGATGCCGCCCGCCGTGGCCGGTCGCTGTCGGTGGGTCACCGCACCGCCCACCAGCACCCGGGTTCCGTGCTCTACTTCGGACAGTTGCGATGCCGAGAGCGCCCCCAGCTCATCCAACCTGGAGCGGACGAACTGCAATGGGAAGCTGTCCGGCGACACCCCGGTGGCCCACACATCCGCGGCAGCCATCTCCACGCCGTCCATTCCCGGCAACGCTGGGGCGGCGGCCGACGCGGTGGTGCCCGGCAACCGATCCGGCCGGTCGCCAGCCGCGGCGGCGGCGTTCCACAGCGCTTCCCGCCGGGGAAGGCCGAAGCAGTCGAATGCACCTGCGGTCGCCAACGCCTCCATCTGCGCGGCAGTCAGATGCGTTCGGCGCGCCACATCGGCCATGTCGATGTACGGGCCGTTCTCCGCACGTTCGGTGACCAACCGCTCGGCGGCGCCTTCCCCGACCTTGCGCACGGAAGCCAGCCCCAGGCGCACCGCCCGCTCGCCTTCGCTGGCCCCGTCCGGCTCCAGGTCGGCCTGGGCCCGACTCGCGTTGACGTCCGGCGCGCGCACCCGCACCCCGTGCCGGCGGGCGTCCGCGACCAACGACTGCGGCGAGTAGAAACCCATCGGTTGGGCCTTGAGCAGCGCTGCGCAGAACACCGCCGGGTAGTAGTGCTTGAACCACGCGCTGGCGAAGACCAGCAGCGCGAAGCTCAGGGCATGGCTCTCCGGGAAGCCGTAGTTCGCGAAGGCCAGCATCCGCTGGTAGATCCGCTCCGCCAGCTCCCCCGAAATGCCCTTGGCCGCCATCCCCTCGAACAGCCGCCCCCGGAGTCGCTCCATCCGCTCCGCGGAACGTTTGGCCCCCATCGCCCGCCGCAGCTGGTCCGCCTCGGCCGGGGAGAAGTCCGCGACATCGACCGCGAGTTGCATCAGCTGCTCCTGGAACAGCGGAACGCCAAGGGTCTTCTGCAGCGCACCTGCCATCGACGGGTGCTCGAAATCCCACTCCTCCAGCCCGTTGCGGCGCCGGATGTACGGGTGCACCGAACCGCCCTGGATAGGGCCCGGCCGGATCAGCGCCACCTCCACCACGAGGTCGTAGAACTCCCGCGGCTTCAATCTCGGTAGCGTGGCCAGCTGCGCGCGGCTCTCCACCTGGAACACCCCGACCGCGTCGGCCCGCCGCAGCATCTCGTAGACCGCGTCGTCGTTCAGGTCCAGTTCGCCGAGGTCGACCTCGATCCCGTGGTGCTCGATGGCCATGTCGATCGCGTAGTGCAGCGCCGAAAGCATGCCGAGGCCCAGCAGATCGAACTTGACCATGCCAGCCTCCGCGCAATCGTCCTTGTCCCACTGCAGGACCGTGCGGCCGGGCATCCTCGCCCACTCCACCGGGCAGACCTCGCTGACCGGCTGGTTGCAGATCACCATCCCGCCGGAGTGGATGCCCAGGTGTCGGGGGAAGCCCATCAGCTCGCCGGCCAACCCGCGCACCGGATCGGGAATCTCGGAGTCCTCAGGCAGCGGCCCCCAGTGCTCGATCTCCTTGCTCCAGGCGTCCTGCTGACCGGGCGAATAGCCGAGGGCCCGCGCGACGTCCCGCACTGCGGATCGCGGCCGGTAGCTGATCACGTTCGCGACCTGCGCGGCGTGCATACGGCCGTACTTGCGGTAGACGTACTGGATCACCTCTTCGCGCCGGTCCGACTCGATGTCCAGGTCGATGTCGGGCGGCCCGTCTCGCTCCGGGGCCAGGAACCGCTCGAAGAGCAGCCGGTAGCGGACCGGGTCGGCGTTGGTGATCCGCAGCGCGAAGCACACCGCCGAGTTCGCCGCCGAACCCCGCCCCTGGCACAGGATCCGCTGGTTCCGGCAGAACTCCACGATGTCGGAAACCACCAGGAAGTAGCCGGGGAACTCCAGCTGCTCGATCAGCGCCAGCTCGTGCTCGATCTGCCGGTAGGCCGCAGGGTTGTCCTGCGGCAGGCCGTACCGGTCGAGCGCGCCCTGATAGGTCAGTTCGCGCAGCCAGCTCGCCTCGGTGCGGCCCGTCGGCACGTCGAACGGGGGCAGCTTCGGGGCGACCAGCTTCAGATCGAAGGCGAACTCCCGGCCAAGTTCGGCGGCCCGCTGCACGGCCCCCGGGTAGCGGGCGAACATCCCGGCCAGCTCCGCGCCGGAACGCAGGTAGTTGCCCGCCCATGCGGGCAGCCAGCCGTCCATGTCGTCCAGGCTGCGGCGGGCCCGGATCGCCGCCACCGCGGCGGCCAGCCGAGCGCGTTCCGGCCGGGCGAGGTGCGCACCGGTGGTGGCCACTGTGGACACCCCCGCGCGGTCGGCGAGCTCGACCAGGGCGTCGTTGCGCTCCGAATCGGCGGGCAGCCCGCGGTCGGTCAACTCCACCGTGACGTGGTCCCGGCCGAACAGCTCGATCAGCCGCTCCAACTCCACGGTGGCCGCCGCCGGGCCGCTTTCGACGAGCGCCGCCGGGACGGCGCCCTTTCGGCACCCGGTGAGCACCTGCCAGTGCCCCGCTGCTGCCCCCGCGAGCCGCTCCAGCTCGTATACCGGGCGCCCCTTCACCTCGCCCGCCAACTGGGCTTCGCTGATCGCCCGGCACAGGCTCGCGTAACCGGCCGGATCGCGGGCCAGCACCAACAGGTGCCGGCCTTCCGGATCGGGAACTCCGTTCTGCGGCACCGGAAGTCCTAGGCTCAGCTCCGCGCCGAACACGGTGCGCACCCCGTGCTCTGCCGCGGACTCGGCGAAGCGGACCACCCCGTACAGCCCGTCGTGGTCGGTCAGCGCGATCGCCTCCAGCCCGAGCCGCGCTGCCTCCGCCGCCAGTTCCTCGGGGTGGCTCGCGCCGTCGAGGAAGCTGAAGTTGGAGTGCGCGTGCAGCTCCGCATAGGGCACCGCTGGTGCGGCGTCCACGCGCTGCGGAGTCCATGCTGGCCCGTCGTTCTCGCCGCCGGGCCGCCTCTCGTCGCGCAGGCGGCGCCGGGCGGGTAAAGGCGGTCGCCCGGAGAGCGCCTTCTCCAGGTCAGACCACGTCTGGTGCGGGTTGAACCAACTCATGAAGCCAGTGAACTCCTGTTCGAATCACCGACGCTACCAAATAAGACCCTCTCCACTCGAACGAGTGTTCGTCACTATCGATAGGTGCCCTGCACCCACCACCGGTCCCCTTCATGCACCAGAAGCAGCGCCAACTCGCCCGCTGCATCGTCGGCACCGGCGGCCGCAGCCGGGTCCGCCTCCGGCTCGAGCACGACCTGAACCCGCACCGCCGACCGCGGCGGCACCTGCACCGCCGGCGCCGTCTGGCCCGCTCCGTCCGCCAGCAGCTCCACCCACCAGCGCTCCGCCACCGGCCACGGCCCGGCCCAGCTGGACACCGCTCGCGACCGCCCACCCGACACCTCCACTCGACACGGCGCGGCGGTGAGCCGATGCCGGTCGGTGACGCCCACCGGGCAGCCATCGCCGTCGAAAACCTCCGCAGGCCAAGGCGAATCCGGCACCACCGATGGCGACGGCGACGGAATGCGCCCGGGCCACGGCCGGTCGGCAGGCAGCGCGGGGCGGCGTTCATCGCCCCACGGCACGAACCGAACCTGGTCGCGCAGGTCCCGGCCGCCACCGAGCACCCCGGTCAGGACCGCCTCCGGCCCGAGCATGCCCTGCACCCGCGCGAACGCACGCCCGGCGCGGGCGTCCGCTTCCCCGGTCGCGGCGTTGAGCAGGTCGAGCTGCAGCCCACCTACCCCGACGACCTCCTCTGGCCGCAGACTCAGCACGCTCACTCCGGCCGTCGGGCGCTGCCGACCGCTGCGGCCGTTCAACCAACCGTCGAGCTGCCAGCGCACCCGGTCCGCGGTGTCCGCCGGCGTCAACGGCTCCGCACACCGCCACACTCGGTGCAGTTCCTCGCCATGCTCGGTGCGGGCCGAAATCCCCAGCCTGGTGCAGGCCAACCCGAGTTCGCCCAGCCTGGCGTGCAGCTGGTCCGCCAGGATCTTCGCCGCGAACGCGGCCTGGTCCACCCGGTCCAGCGGCGGATCGAGTTCTTCTTCCACCACCAGGTCCGACGGCGGACGGCGCCGCTCGACCGGCCGCTCTTCCCCGCCGCCGGCCGCGCGGTGCACCAGCAGCGCGGCCCGTCCGAACCGGGTGGACACGTCCGACGAGGACAACGCCGCGAACTCACCCAACGTGCGAATCCCCAACCGCCGCAACAGATCCACCAGTTCCGCCTGAGCGGCGGCGCGCTGTCCGTTGAGCTGATCGGCAAGCTGGTCGATCTCCTCGATCGGCAGCGGGGCGAGGAATTCCCGGCTGCGCCCGGGCGCCACGTGTTCGCTGCGCCGAGCCGCCAGGACGGCCGCGAACAGGCCGTCCGCGACGCCGATCCGGCACTCGACACCAACCTGCGCATCCAACTGGTCCACCACTCGCTCGGCGACGGCCTCCTCCGAGCCGAAGTAGCGGGCAGGCCCCCGCGCCGGGACCGCCACCAGTCCCGGCCGCACGACCTCCACGCCCGGCATCAGCTCTTCGACCGCCGCCACGACCGACTCGAACAACCGCACATCCCGGGCCGGGTCGTGTTCGCACACCACCAGTTCCGGACATCGGCCCTGCGCCTCGCGGCGCCGCATCCCGCGACGCACCCCGCTGCCGCGAGCCGTTCCCGAGCAGGCCACCACCCGGTTGGCCGCGAACACCGCAGCAGGCGCCAGCGGTCCGAGCTCGGCGGCGCGAGCGGCAGCGACCACCGGCCAGTCCGGACACCAGATGACGAGGCGACGAGGCGACATCATCATCACCCCGCCACCGGCCGCAGCTGCGGCCGGACGACCTCGCCCGGCTTGTCCGCGGGCACCCCGATCGTCCCGTCCCGCGCCGGGAGCAGCAGTCGGCACGAACGCGGCCGGGACGCCGCACCGCGCCCGCCCGCGCGCACCGTGACGGCACGTTCCTGCAGGTAGCCATGGCCTTGCCCAAGTCCTTGCCAACTGGCATCGGCGCACCGCAGCTGCACCTCGGCCCCAGACCACGGACCGAACGGCAGCAGCACCGAACCTCGATTACGCGCCCGCGCCGACAACCGGCGGGCATCCGAATCGGCCACCTGCCTGGTGCTGCCCACCGCCACCAGGTCGACACCGTCGAGCAGCGCGGCGATCACACCCACCGGATCGCCGCCCGGCCGCGGCACTACCGCGAGCCTGGCGAGCTCCACCCCGGCTTCGGCCGCCGCGACCAGACTGATGCCGGACAACCCCACCACCGCTGCCCACGACCCATTCGCCGTCGCATCCGACAGCAGCGCGAACAGCAGCGAAACCGATCCGTGCACCGCCACCGTGCTGCCACGGCGCAAACCTGGCCATGGCAGCACGGCGGCGAGCTCCGTCCGCGTGGGCAGCACCCGGCCCGCTCCCGGGACACCACCCGCCTCGACGGCTGGCACACCCACGGACACCCCGTCAGCCGTGGACGCACCCAGCGCTGCCAAGGACGCCATCGCGGACATCGCTGCCTCCCCACATGTGACCGCATGGGTGCCCGACCCCGGCGCGGGCACCCATCAGCCGCTGTGGGGAAGACAGCGGTGGAGTCTGCGCTGCACCTGCACCCGGAACACAGCGCCGACTCCATCGGAGTAGCCGACCCCGACACCGGCCACTTCCATTGTCTCGAACCTCAGTTCGAACAAGGTCAAGTAAACCCTGCACAGCAGCCCGCGTCAAGGCGCATCGCCAGATTGGGTGAACGTTTGTTCGATTGCACATGCCACGACTCAGAACCCTCTAGAGTCATACCCATGAGGGATACTTTGGTGGCATACTTTCCAGCCATGAGCCTGACTACCCTGAAGATAGATACGTCGCTGCGAGACCGGCTGGCGTCGATCGCCAAAACCGACTACGAGGGCGACACTCTCGCCGGCGCATTGGGAAGGTTGATCGAGGAACACGAGGCCCAACAGGCGCTAAATGCGTACGAGCGCCTTCGCAATGACGCCGACGCGTGGGCGGACTACCAGGAAGAGCTGAGACTCACCGATCACACGGCCTCCGACGGACTCGGAAGCGCCCGCGACGAATACCCGGAGTACAACCAATGAGCCGAAAGATCATCGTCGAGCCGTGGCAAGTGTGGTTGACCGACCTCGGCGAGCCGGTGGGCAGCGAGCACCAAGGGGTTCGCCCGTCAGTCGTGGTCGCATCTGAGCTGCACTGCCGGTTCCCCATCGACATGACCATGATCGTGCCTCTGACAACGCGAAACCGGGGTTTACCCCACCACGTGCTAATCCAATCGGCCGAATCCGGCCTGCACCACCCCAGCTGGGCACGCACTGACGACGTGCGATCGATCTCCACCCAGCGATTCACCCGCAATGAGGCTCTGGGCGTGCTGTCGGAACAAGAAAGGTCAGAGGTCCGCCGCTGGCTCCATCGAATGCTGGTCTAGAAAAGCAACGAACCCCCGAACCGCCGCCGCGATTCGGGGGCTGAAGCGCACGAATCAGTGCGCGAAGTGGCGCGTCCCCGTGAAGTAGAGGGGCACTCCGGCCGCCTCCGCCGCCGCGATGGTTTCGTCGTCGCGGACCGAGCCGCCGGGCTGCACGATCGCGCGCACCCCAGCGTCCAGCAGCACCTGCGGGCCGTCCGCGAACGGGAAGAACGCGTCGGACGCGGCCACCGAGCCCTTCGCCCGGTCGCCCGCCCGCGACACCGCGAGGCGCGCCGAGTCGACCCGGTTCACCTGGCCCATGCCCACGCCGACGGTCGCCCCATCGTTGGCCAGCAGGATCGCGTTGGATTTCACCGCGCGGCAGGCGCGCCAGGCGAACTTCAGATCCTCCAGCGTGGCCTGGTCCACCGGCGAGCCGGTCGCCAGCGTCCAGTTCGCCGGGTCGTCGCCCTCGGCGTCGATGGCGTCTGAGCCCTGCACCAGCATGCCGCCGGAGATCGCCCGCATCTCGATCCGGCCGCTCTTGGGCGGCTGCGCAGTCAGGATCCGGATGTTCTTCTTCTTACTCAGCACGTCCACCGCGCCGTCGGCGTAGCCCGGCGCCACGATCACCTCGGTGAATATCTCGGCGACCTGCTGGGCCATCTCCAGCGACACCTCGCGGTTCGTCGCGATCACGCCGCCGTACGCGCTCACCGAGTCGCACTCGTGCGCCTTGCGGTGCGCTGCGGCGATGTCCTCGGCCACCGCGATCCCGCACGGGTTGGCGTGTTTGATGATCGCCACGCACGGCTCGCTGTGGTCGTGCGCAGCGCGCCATGCGGCGTCTGCGTCGACGTAGTTGTTGTACGACATCTCCTTGCCGTGCAACTGCGCCGCGGCCGCCAGCCCGGTCGCTTCCCCTCCGGAGACGTACAGCGCGGCCGGCTGGTGCGGGTTCTCGCCGTAGCGCAGCGCGGAGCGGCGCTCCCAGGTCTCCCCGATCCAGCCGGGAAACACCGAGTCGTCCCCGGTCGGCACCTTGCTCATCCAGGACGCGACCGCGACGTCGTAGGACGCGGTGTGCCGGAACGCGGCCGCAGCCAGCTCGACCCGGTCGGCTAGCGTGAAGCCGCCCTCGCGAATTTGCTCCAGCACCCACTCGTAGCGGCTCGGATCGACCACGACGGCGACGTTCGCGTGGTTCTTGGCGGAGGCCCGAACCATCGCCGGCCCGCCAATGTCGATCTGCTCGATCACCTCGTCCGGCGCGGCACCCGAGGCCACCGTCTGCACGAACGGGTACAGGTTCACGATCAGCAGCTCGAACGGCGCGATGTCCAGGTCACGCAGCTGGTCGGCGTGCTCCGGGCGGCGCAGGTCGGCGAGCAGCCCGGCGTGCACCCGCGGGTGCAGGGTCTTGACCCGGCCATCGAGCGCCTCCGGGAACCCGGTGAGCTCCTCGACCGGGGTGACCGGCACGCCCGCAGCTGCGATCGTGCGGGCCGTGCCGCCGGTGGACACGATCTCCACGCCCGCGGCATGCAGTCCGGTGGCCAGCTCCAGCAGGCCCGACTTGTCCGACACGCCGATCAACGCGCGGCGAACGGCTCGCCGCTCCTGCGAGTTCGCGGTCACGGGATACTCACCTTCCGTCCATGCACGGTCCAACCGTGCAACGCCAGCTGTTCCAGGGTGTCGACCAGCAGCCGTCGTTCGACGGCCTTGATCCGCTCGTGGAGGCTCGCCTCGTCGTCGCCGGACCGCACCTCGACCGCTTCCTGCGCCAGGATCGGCCCGGTGTCCACGCCGGCGTCCACCACGAACAACGTGCAGCCGGTGACCCGCACCCCATACTCCAGCGCATCCCGCACCCCGTGCATGCCGGGAAACGACGGCAGCAGCGCTGGGTGGCTGTTGAGGTACCGGCCGGCGAAGCGGGCCAGGAAGTCGTCACCGACGAGCTTCATGAACCCGGCGGAGACCACCAGGTCCGGCTCGTGCTCGGCGCAGGCCTCGGTCAGTGCCCGATCCCAGTCCGCACGACTGGCGTAATCCTTGATCCGGCGCATGAAGGTCGGCACCCCGGCGCGCTTGGCGCGGGCCAGCCCCTCGATGCCGTCGCGATCGGCGCCCACCGCGACCACCTGCACCGGGAAGTCGGGTGCGCTCGTCGCATCGAGCAGGGCCTGCAGCAGGGTGCCGGAGCCGGACACCAGCACGACGACCCGCGCGGGGCCGGAGGTGGCGAACCGGGTGTGTTGCGAGTGCACGGCGGCGCTCGGCTGGTCGGGCGTACTCGGGTTCAGCGTTCGCTCCTGACATGCCTCGGCACGATCTCTCCCCGCAGCGTAAGCGCTGATTGCGGTGCCGACGCCGCCAGGGCCCGGGCGAGTGGCGCAGCCCTCACCTCCGATCGTCCCCGGAGAGGTCGCCGTCGAATTCGGTGGGGTCGATCTCGCTGTCCTTGCGCACAGGCGGCTGGGCATCCGCGGCCGTCCGAGCTTGCGGAATCGCCGGTTCCGAGTCATCCGGTTCGTCCTCCGCGAATGCGGCGTCGGGCGTCGGGTCGTCGTGGTCAGCGTCGGCATCGGCGGTGCTGTCCGCATCGGTGTCCGCGGCGCCATCGGAGGTGTCGGCTGCATCTGCGTTCGCGCCTTCGGGCGCCTCGCCATCGGCCTCCGGACCAGCGGTTTCCTCGGTGGCGGGCTCGTCGATGTCCGGCCCGGCGAGCCAGGTGACAGCGGCGGCCGGAATCGCGACCCAGCACAGCGTCGCCGCGGCCAGTGCGACGGGCCGCAGCGTCACCTGCCCGAACGGACTATGGCCCAGATCGCCTCCCGCGACGTGCGCGAGCAGCAACGTCCCGAACGCCGCGACCACGGCTGCCACACCGACCGCGAGCAGCCGGCGCGCCAGGCTGCCGGGCACCCGCCGGCAGGCGACTCCGACGAGGATCCCGACGACGAGCGGCAGCGCCAGCACGATCGCCCACCAGGCCGCCGAATCGTGCGTCGGCAGGACTGCGAGCAGCGGTAGGTCCGGCACCGGGCCGGGTACCACCTGCAGCGGCTGGACATCGAGCCGACCGATCGACAAGCCCGTGCCTGCGGCGAAGGACCAGCCCGCCAGCACCGCGTTCGGGAGGTACAGGATCGACACCAACGTGGTGCCGACCGCGTCACCTGCGGTGTTCCCGAGGCTGGCCATCGCGGCGACCATCGCCGCGCCCGACAGGCAAATCCCGGCCAGCAGCACCACGCCACCGGCCCCGACGAGCGCGGCCAGCGCCAGCAGACCGAGGCGCATGCCCGACCAGACCTCGGCTTCGACCCGCTCCCAGACCAGGTAGATCAGCCCGCACCGGTTCGCCACGCCGGCTGCCGAGGCGATCGTGGCGGTCAACCCGCAGCTCACGAACGCCTCCACCGGGATCGCGTGCACTGGCCCGCCCAGTACCACTGCGATGCCGGCGCCAACGAAGGCGTGCGCCAGACCCATCGCCGTGATCAACGGCCACGCCTGATCCGGGCGTCGCAAGCGGGAGCGCCGCGCGACCCAGGCCGATGCGATGGCGATCAGCAGCATCACCAGCGCGGTCGGCAGCAGCGGCAGGACGCTCAGCGGGACGTCCGTGATCTTCAGCGCCGTCTGGTGCAGCACGAGCCACCCGGGCAGGGCTCCCACCAGCACCACGAACGGGTTGAACTGCGCGCCGTCGGCGGTCGCCAGCACCAGCGCGATCAGTGCCACGGCGATCAGGTAGCCGACGAGCAGTACCACGAGGACGGCCACCGCGAGCAACCACCAGCGGATCCCAAGCCGGCGTTCGCGGGGGCCGTCAGCGATGGCGTGGGGGATCGAGTCGAGCACGGACACGCAGCTGAATGTCGCACCTACATTCCGCCGAACGGGTCACAACACGCCGCAACCTCCGCCCATCGAGCGACACTGTCGGTCCACATTGGACATCGATGCCGAGTCGTCTCATACCGAACGAGACCGACGCTTCGGGCCTGCCGGGCCGATCACGTCCGAGTCGTCTGACCTCCGCCGAACGAATCCCGTAACGAGGCCGCTCAGCTCGATCGCGAACCAGCAACGAACGAGCGCGGGCGACAGTGCCGCCCGCGCTCGTCCAGGTCGAACCGATCAGAAACTAGGTGGGTTGGCGCCCGGGTGCGGCATCTGCTGGGTTCCCTGCGGACCCGCGCCCTGGCTGGATTGACTCGATTGACCGGACTGGCTCGGCTGGCCGGACTGACTCGAGGTTCCCGGCTGGCCCGACTGACCCGAGGTTCCTAGCTGGCCGGACGGGCTCGGCTGGCCGGACGGGTTCGACGGCGGCGCGGACTGCCCCGACGGGCCGGGCTGTCCCGGCTGGTTCGGGGTCTGGAAACCGCCGGAGGCGGGCTCCCAACCACCGAGCTGCTGCGGCTGGGAACCGGACGCCGGACTCCAACCGCCACCTGGCTGACCGAACTGACCGGGCTTGTTCCAAGCAGGCGCGCTAGGTCCACTAGGTCCACTAGGTCCACTAGGTCCACTAGGTCCACTAGGTCCACTAGGTCCACTAGGTCCACTAGGTCCACTAGGTCCACTAGGTCCACTAGGTC
>NZ_JBSFLZ010000022.1:0-29204 GCF_053599315.1 Saccharopolyspora sp. NPDC000995 | reverse complement strand
GGTCCACTAGGTCCACTAGGTCCACTAGGTCCACTAGGTCCACTAGGTCCACTAGGTCCACTAGGTCCACTAGGTCCACTAGGTCCACTAGGTCCGCTCGGTCCACCGGGCCCCCCGGGGCCGGACGGGCCACCGGGGCCGGACGGGCCACCGGGCTTGCCCGGCTGGAACGTGCCGGGCGCTCCGAACGGCGGCTTGGAAGGCTGCGCGGGCTTCGACGGCGCGTTGACGATGCCAGCCTCGATCAGCAGGATGCCGACCACAGCACCCAACTGCGCGATCGACAGCAGCAGGAGCACCACGACGATCCCGCCCGAGGTGCCGCCGACCAGATCCTGCAGCAGCGCGAGCGTCGCGTAGGCGGACAGCGGCGCGGCGGCGAACAGCGCGTTCGGCGTCTTCGGCAGGAACCGCAGGCCTGCCAGCGACGCGGAGACGATCAGGGAAAAACCGACGAGGCTGCCGATCGCGACCCCTGCTACTCCGCCGAAGAAGCCGATCAGGTAGCCGATCAGACCGGCGCCTGCCGCCACCAGGGCCAGCATCTCGTTGAGACCGAGCGAAACGCCGGAGCTTCCCTGGGCTGCCGGCGGCGACTTTCGGGGGAAGGGCGCGGACATGGCTGGACGGACTCCTCGCTTGAACACTCGGGGGCGGAGCTTGCTGACGGTATCGAATCAACCGGGCTCGGTGTGCCGGAAGACCGCAAAACCGGGACTTGCCGACGATCTCGGCCGGGCGCACGCCCCGGCACCGCCGCAAGACCTCGGACGTCGGGGCGGTCCTCGATGTTCCGCCGTCCGCTTCGCCCAAAAGCTTTCAGAAAGCCTTCGGGGCCGGACTCCCGAAGGCGTCCGGCCCCGAAAAACGATGTGCCAAGATCGGGGGCTCAGCCCTTGACGATCTCGCGCATCAGCTTGGCGGTCTCGCTCGGCGTCTTGCCGACCTTGACCCCGGCGGCCTCCAGTGCCTCCTTCTTCGCCGCGGCGGTGCCGGACGAACCGGAGACGATGGCGCCCGCGTGGCCCATGGTCTTGCCCTCCGGCGCGGTGAAACCGGCCACGTAGCCCACCACCGGCTTGGTGATGTTGGCCTTGATGTAGTCGGCCGCCCGTTCCTCGGCGTCCCCACCGATCTCGCCGATCATGACGATGGCCTGGGTCTCCGGGTCGTCTTCGAAGGCCTGCAGCGCGTCGATGTGGGTGGTGCCGATGATCGGGTCGCCACCGATGCCGACGGCGCTGGAGAAACCGATGTCCCGCAGCTCGTACATCATCTGGTAGGTCAGGGTGCCCGACTTGGACACCAGGCCGATCTTGCCCGGGCCGGTGATGTTGGCCGGGATGATGCCGGCGTTGGACTTGCCGGGCGAGATGATGCCCGGGCAGTTCGGCCCGATGATCCGGGTCTTGTTGCCGGTGGCGTTGGCGTGCGCCCAGAAGTAGGCGGAGTCGTGCACCGGGATGCCCTCGGTGATGACCACGGCCAGGCCGATCTCGGCGTCGATGGCCTCGATCACGGCGTCCTTGGCGAACTTCGGCGGCACGAAGACGACCGACACGTCGGCGCCGGTCTCCTTCATGGCCTCCTTGACGGTGCCGAAGACCGTGAGCTGCTTGCCCTCGATCTCGACGGTCTGCCCGGCCTTGCGGGCGTTCACGCCGCCGACGATGTCGGTGCCGGAGCGCAGCATCCGAGCGGTGTGCTTGGTGCCTTCAGAGCCGGTGATGCCCTGAACGATGACCTTGCTGTTCTCGTTGAGGAAGATAGCCATGGCCTCATGCCCCCGCAGCCAGCTCGGCGGCCTTGTCGGCCGCACCGTCCATGGTGTCCACCATCGTCACGACCGGGTGGTTGGCCTCGGCCAGGATGCGGCGACCCTCTTCGACGTTGTTGCCGTCGAGGCGGACGACCAGCGGCTTGGTGGCCTCGTCGCCGAGGATCTTCAGCGCCTGCACGATGCCGTTGGCAACCGCGTCACAGGCGGTGATACCGCCGAAGACGTTGACGAACACCGACTTCACGGCCGGGTCGCCGAGGATGACGTCCAGGCCCGCGGCCATGACCTCGGCGGAGGCCCCACCGCCGATGTCCAGGAAGTTCGCCGGCTTCACACCGTTGTGCTTCTCACCGGCGTAGGCGACCACGTCGAGGGTGGACATGACCAGCCCGGCACCGTTTCCGATGATGCCGACCTCGCCGTCCAGCTTGACGTAGTTGAGGCCCTTCTCCTTGGCCTTGGCCTCGAGCGGGTTCTCCGCTTCCTTGTCCACCAGCTCGGCCTGCTTGGCCTGGCGGAACGCGGCGTTCTCGTCGAGGGTGACCTTGCCGTCCAGCGCGATGATCTTACCCTGAGGGTCCTTGACCAGCGGGTTGACCTCGACCAGCGTGGCGTCCTCAGCGACGAACGTCTCCCACAGCGCAACGATCACGTCGGCGACCTGGTCGGCGACGTCGGCCGGGAACTTGGCGGCGGTGACGATCTCCCGCGCCTTGTCCTGGTCGACGCCCTCGACCGGGTCGATCGCGATCTTGGCCAGCGCCTCGGGCTTGGTCGCCGCGACCTCTTCGATCTCCATGCCGCCTTCGACGGAGGCCATCGCGAGGAAGTTGCGGTTGGCGCGGTCGAGGAGGAACGAGAAGTAGTACTCGTCGGCGATGTCGGAGGCGGTGGTGACCAGCACCTTACGGGTGATGTGGCCCTTGATGTCCAGACCGAGGATCGCCTCGGCCTTGGTCTCGGCCTCATCCGGGTTCTCGGCCAGCTTCACGCCGCCGGCCTTACCGCGGCCCCCGGTCTTCACCTGGGCCTTGATTACGACGGGCCCGCCCAGTTCTGCGGCGGCTGCCTTGGCCCCTTGCGGCTCGGTTACCACGGCGCCGGGCAGCGTCGGCACACCGTGGGAGGCGAAGAGCTCCTTCGCCTGGTACTCGTACAGGTCCACTCGACTCTCCTGCGACGTCGGTGTCGGACTGGGTGACGATATCGACCTGCGACGACGCATGGGGCGGCGCACCTGGTGAACTGCCTCACCTGAGGCTGGGCATTAGGCCTGGTCGAACCGTCCAGCACGGGGATTCGCCTGCTCCGCAGGCTCGATATCGACGTCCGTGGTGACGAACGGAACAGCGCACCATGACGATGTGCCACGCATTCTCGACCGCTCTTCCGGCGTCGGCAAGACGGCAGATCGGGGAATTCGGCGCAGTCTCAAGTTCGCGGCCCGGATGGACGTTTCCACTGGTCGTGGGCCGTAAGCGCATTGGGGCGACGGCATTCGAAAAGCACTCGCGGGCCCTGAACCGACAAGCCCCCCGTCAGTGCCGGTCCTGCGGCACGCGGGCCGCGGCGAGGGCGGTGACAAACAACACGACCGCGCAGGCCGCGCCGAACCACAGCCCCGGGCCCGGCGCCGAGCGCGGGAACCGCTCGGCGGTCAGCGGGAACTCCAGGACCCGGACCACCACGACGAGCGCAGCTCCGATGAGCAGCGCCGCAGCACGGGTGGGCCGGCACATGGGCGCCAACACCGCAGCACCAACCACTGCGGCCAGCGCGACTACCAGGCCCCAGGACGTCGTCCCGAAGTCGGTGAACACCCCCGGCGCCGCGTAGTCCGGGGCCGTGACCACCGGGAAGCTGAACGCACCGGCCGCGAGCAGCAGCGCGACGAGCGACGGGAACAACACCAACCGGTGCATCGCCATCTCTGTGAGATCCACCTCGTCGCGCTCCACCGCACCGGCGATGCCGGCGACGACCGCCGCGAGCGCGGCGAACAGCACCGCGATCCCGGCCGCCCAGGCACCGATTCCGGCCTGCGCGTCCGCGGCTTGCACCGCGGTAAACACCGCGTCGAGCACGCCAGCCGCCGCGAACGGGATTACCACCCAGACCACCGGCAGCATCGGGCGAAGCCACCTTGAGGCGCGCGGGAGCAGCAGGCCGACCCCCAGCACCACCAGCAGGAACCCGGCCGACCACAGCATCCGCGCCGGGTACGGCGACGGGTCGCGCAGCCCGTAGGGCATCTCCACCCGCGGCACCGCCGCCGCTAGCAGCGCCAATGCGCCGGCTACCAGCGCGAGCACCGCCGAGATGGTGATCAACCGGGTCAGCGCGGGCAGGCGCAGGTCGTCGGCCGGCTCGGCGGAGCCGGCTCGTCCCGCTGGCACTGCCAGGGCCACCAACGCGATCGCCGCGACCAGGCCGAACACGGGCCCCCAGGCGAACTGGATGTCGTCGAGCGCCGCCGCCGCGACCAGTGGCGGCACGACCACGCAGGCCACCGCGGCGGCCACGCCGAGCAGCCCGCCGCGGGCGAACTCGGGGTCGGGGGAGCCCGCCAGGAATCCGGCGGCGCTCGGCGCTGCGACGGCGAGCAGGAAGCTGCCGATCAGCACCACCACGGGTCCGTCGAGAGCCGGGTTCGGCAGTAGATATGGATCGTCGGAGACGAACGGCGCCATCAGGACGCCGACGGCAGCGATCACGCCGGCACACAGCACGAGCGTGAGCAGGCCCTGCCGGTGCGAGCCGGTGCCCTCATCGCCGTGCTCGACACCCCGGACCGCTAAGAAACCGGCAACGATCGCCGCGACGTGCCCGGCGATCAGCAACCAGACCCCGGTCGACGGGGCGAAGGAGTCGAGGCTTTCCACCCGGAGCAGCTCGGGCCGGGTGGCCAGCCCCGCATCGACGACGAACTGAAGGTCCAGCACCAATCGGCCGGGAGCGAGCGCCGCTGGGCCGACGAGCACGGCTGCTGCCGCCCCGAGCCGCCCGCGCCGCGCGAAGACGAACGCCATCGCGGGGGCGAGCAGTGCGAGCACCAGCAGGAGCGGCCATGCCAGGAATGCGGCGGGAGCGCTGGGAACGACGAGCCCGAGCAGCGGCCCCAGGCCGACGAGCACGGAGCTGGCAGCGGCGACGACGATCGCCGCTGCCAGTCGCACCGGGGGATCGGGTTCGGGCTGCGGATTCGTGGCGGGAGCCGAGGAACCGCCGGACGGGAGGTCGGGCCGGGCAGTCACCGCGCAGACGCTAGCAACCCCGGGCGCGAACGCCACCCGCCGGTCGCATCCTCCGGGACATCCCCTAGGGCCCACCGAACGGAGCACTTGCAGTTGCCCATCAAGCGGCTCTTCGAGTGTGACTCGCGTCACGCAAAACTGCCGAGAGCCGCCTGGATCGAGGCACCCCGAAGCCCGCCATGGCCCGATCGAACCGCCCCGCATCGATCACGAAGCCGCAGGCAGCTTCGCTGCGCGACGACCACGCCCAGTATCCGCGCACGCCTGACAATGAGGCGCGTGGACCATCTTCCGAACACACTCCGTGTCCAAGACACCACGGACGGGGATTTGCCCCTAGGGGATCAGCTTGGTTACTGTCCCCCGGTCCGTTGTCACGGTCTGATCACGAAGGACAACCTTCAGCCGGTTCCCCGACCGGCCTCCGGGATCCCCGCCCCGGAACGTGATCCGGCTCCCCGAGACGGAAGGGCAGGCATTGGCTCGACACCGCTCCCCCGGCGGCGAACAACACTCTCCGGGCTACGCGGAGGCGTCCCCCGACGACCCCTCCAGCAGTCCGGCGAAGACCCGGGGCTTCTCACCCTCATCGGTGTGGCGCGGCCGCGTGGTCGTCGCCGCTGTCGCCGCTGGCGCCTTCGCAGCGGCCGGGCAATCGATGGCCGCAGGTGAAGGGCACGCCGCCCCGGACCACGACGACTTCAATCCCTCTGACGCTTCAGCCTCGTTCAACACCGCGATGGCCGAGCAGACCTACACCGGAGTGGGCGGCAGCGCCCCGGCCCCGGCGATGCTCCCGGTGGCGAAGACCACCGACGTCAGCTCCGAGATGGAGAAGCTCGCGAAGAGCGAGCGGATCGCCCAGGAGCGCGACGCGGCCCGTATCGCCGCCGAGGAAGCGGCGCGGGCACCCAAGTACGTTATCCCCGCCGTCGGCACATTCACCTCCGGTTTCGGTGGCCGATGGGGCACCACGCACTACGGCATCGACATCGCCAACGCCAAGGGCACCCCGATCTATTCCGTCGCCGACGGCGTCGTGATCGAGGCGGGCCCGGCTAGCGGTTTCGGCCTGTGGGTGCGGGTCCAGCACGAGGACGGCACGATCACCGTCTACGGCCATGTCAACACCATCACGGCCAAGCAGGGCACCAAGGTCAAGGCCGGCGACCAGATCGCCACCATGGGCAACCGAGGCTTCTCCACCGGCCCGCACCTGCACTTCGAGGTGTGGAACACCAGCGGCAAGAAGATCAACCCGTTGCCCTGGATGCAGGCCCGGGGCATCTCCCCCGCGTGAACCTTGCACCCCAGCCCGGTTTGCGCAGCGGTACCGGCAGCGGAACCTCAGACGCCGTCTGGACGCCGGGATCCCCGACTCGTGGATGCCAAAAACTCACGACACCGGGGCTGTCCTCGCCAGACGACGTCTGAGAATCCGCAGCGGTGGTGGTTGCGAGAGTGGGCCAAGCGGCTGGCGCCGCTTGAAAGACAAAACCTGAGGCCCCGGACCTCGCGGTATGGCGCCGGAGGCGCGGCTACGGCCGTCGCTGCCGGTGCCACTTCTGCATGAGCTTCGGGATCTCGGCGCGGAGGAACTCGAAGAACTGCCGTGTCTCGTCGAGGCGCAGCCCCGCCCGCGTGCTCGCGCCCACCGCGGCCACGCCTTCGGCGAGGGTGCGTTCCCAGCCGATCAGTTCCGCATCGCGCTGCATGATGCTGGCGTACCAGGCGTCGTCGAGCACCCGGTAGTGGTCTCGCCGCTCGCCGGGGTCGCGCTCCCGCACCACCAGCCTGACCTGCACCAGGTAGCGGACCGCTCCTGATATCCCGGCCGGGCTCACGTCCAGGACCTCGGCCAGCTCGCCTGCCGTCCGCCGCCCCTCGTCGGCGACCAGCAGGCTCGCGAGCACACGCGCCGCCATGCGCGGGAAGCCAGCCCCAGTCAGGTCCAGGGCAAACCGTTCGACGAACCGCGGCACCTCGTGGCCGGAGCCTCCCGTCATGTTCCGATCCTCACCAGCCGCATCCATCACCTGAAAGATTTTGACGTTTTCTTTATTTCACGAGTTTGTGAAATTACTGTAGCTTGAGCGCGTGACCGAACGAACCGAACAAATCCGGTTGACCGGCGCACAGCAGACGCTCCTCGGCCCCCTCCACGCCCGGGCCCTGGACAACCGCAGGCCCGACCCGGTGCTCGGCGACGAGACCGCGGATCGACTGCTCGACCGCATCGACTTCGACTTCCGCAGCCTGCACCTCGGCTCCGGGGACCGGATGGCGGTGGTCCTGCGGGCCAAGCAGCTCGACGACTGGGCGGCGCGCTACCTCGCGCAACACCCCGACGCGGTGGTGCTGCATCTGGCGTGCGGCCTGGATAGCCGAGCGTTTCGGCTCACCATCCCCGCTGGCACACACTGGTACGACATCGACCTGCCCGACGTGATCGAACTGCGGAACCGGCTCTACCCGCAGGCCCAGGCGAACTACCGCACGATCGCGGCATCGGTGACCGATCAGGACTGGCTCGACGAGATCCCGACGGGGCGGCCCACGCTGGTCATCGCCGAGGGACTGACGATGTACCTGACCGAAGCGGACGGCGTGGACCTGTTGCGGCGGTTGGTCGAGCGCTTCGGGGTCGGCGAGATGATGTTCGACGCGGTGCTGCCGTGGACCATCCGGGCCGCCCGCTACTCCTGGTTCCTGCAACGGACCGGTGCCGAGTTCCACTGGGGGATCGGCGATCCGCTCGCCCTCGAAATGCGCGTCCCCGGTTTCCGGCTGCGGCAGGAACTGCCGATGATGGATATGCCGGGCCTGGCGAAGATGGACGCGACCGACCGGGCGATCGCGAAGTTCATGAACGCCTTCCCGCCGCTGCGCAGGGCCATGCGGCTGCTGCGCTACAGCTTCGAGTACGAGCACCAGGAGAAGGTCGCGCTGACCGGGGCGCAGGCGACCATGCTCGCGACGCTCTACCTGCGCGCGCTGGACAACCGATCGGCCGAACCTATGCTCGGCGACCGGTACGCCGACGAGGTTGTGCAGCGCATCGACTTCGACTTCGGCAAGTTCAAGATGGGTGCGCGCAACGCGGGTTCGGTAGCGATGCGCGCCAATGCGCTGGACCGATGGGTCGAGGAGGCGCTTCGGCCCGGCATGACCGTCCTGCACCTGGGTTGCGGGCTGGACAGCCGGTTCGAACGAATAGACCCGCCGGAGGGGGTCGAGTGGTACGACATCGACCAGCCCGACGTCATCGAGCTGCGCCGGCGCCTCTTCCCGGAACGCCCGCACCACCACATCATCGGCTCATCGGTGACCGCGCCCGACCTACTCGACGGCATCTCCGGTGACAGGCCGGTGCTGGTGGTTGCCGAAGGACTCACGATGTACCTGTACGAGGTGGACGGTCTCGCGCTGCTGCACCGCATCGCCGAACACTTCCCCAGCGGGGAGCTGCTCTTCGACGCCTTCAGCAGCCTGGGGGTCCGGCTGTCCAACCGGCTCAACCCGGCGGTGGTGCACGCCGGGGCGCACCTGCACTGGGGCATCGACGATCCGCAGTCTCTGGAACTCAGCGTGCCCGGGCTGAAGCTGGTCACGGAGTGGTCGTTCACCGATGCGCCGGAGCTGGACCGCTACCCGCGGCCGGTGCGGGCCGCCATCCGCGCGTCCGGGCGCATCAACGCCGTCCGCCGCATGGGCCGGATACTCCGCTACCGCTTCTGACTCAGCAGGACGTCGCCAAGTCCAAGTACCGGTGCACGCCGGGCGGCTCGATCGGGAAGTGTCCCGGCACCCGACAGCGTGGCCAGTTCCTTTGGCCACGCAATCCGGTCGAAGTACGGCCAGCTCAACTCCACCGGTGTCCAGGCGTCCTCGGCGGGGTGCGCCATCACGACCTTGGCGTGCTCCGGTTCCACCGCCGGAGCCGATGCCAGGAAGGTGCGCAGGAGCCCAGCGGCATCGAATTCCCGCCGCCGGGTTCATCGGCGATCACTAGATCCACGAGTTCGCGGCAGCCGCTCATCCCGCGCATATTCGCAAGCCACCGCACCGGTATTGGGATCCGAGCTGCGGCAGCGGCCGGGACAAGCGCCCCAGAACAGGCGTCCGCGCGGTCCGTTCTCGGGCCGCCGCCGAGCGCGGGTCGATGCCTCGCCGCGCCAACAACGATCTCAGGAAACCGTCGAGGTGATCCTGGAGTCGGCTGCTCGGGTTTTCCAGCGCTGAGGGCTCAGCGCGACGACGAATCGCATCGCCGAACGGGCCGGGATCTCCATCGGCTCGGTGTACCAGCACTACCCGGACAAGCGCGCCATTCCGCACTCGCTCAGCGAGCACAGATCCACCGCGTAGTCCTCGCTTGCGACGATGACCCGGCGCGGTCGGAGCGCATCGAGGCGCTGATCGCGCTGTGGGACGCGCTGCCCGCACGCCTCTGCAGATGCCCGCTCGACGCGCTCGCATCTCGTGGAGCGGCCTGCCCTCCGACGTGGCACGGTTTCGTCAGGAGGTGGTGGCGATGATCAACGGGGCGCACTTGTTGTTGTTCAGCCGGGACGCCGAGCGGGATCGGGCGTTCCTACGCGACGTGCTCGGGTTCGAGTCCGTCGACACCGGGGGCGGGTGGCTGATCTTCGGACTGCCGCCCGCCGAACTCGCCACCCACCCCACCCACGGTGAGCCCACCTGCCAGCTCTACCTGATGTGCGACGACATCGCGATCACCATCGGTGAACTGCAGGAGAGCGGCGTCGAGATCACCCGCCCGGTCAGCAACGAGGGCTGGGGACTGCTCACCGCCCTCCGCCTGCCCAGCGGTGCCGAGATCGGGCTCTACGAGCCCAAGCACCCCCGGCCTGCCTGGATGTAAGCGAGTGGAAAGGCGAAGGGCGTGACGAATGGCTTGCCGGTGACTCGCACGATCTGCCGCATGCGGCAGAGTCCGTCCCGTCGATGAGGATCCGATCCACAGCGAACTCCTCGGGCTGGAGACGCGTAGGAAGCGATGCGGGGAACGCCACTGCTTCCGCTCGTGGGTCGGCGCCCCGTCCACGACACTCCCTCCGCACCGTGGATGTTCCGCTCGATGCGGTCCGCGAAGAGGTCGGTCAACGCACCGGTCGCACCGTTGCCCAGTCTGCGTTGGAACTCGTCAACGACTGCCCGGGTTTCGCTCACGACGTTTCTCGCGAGGTCGTTCTGCTGCTAACGCAGCGCCTATGCTCGCTCGGGCGCCAGTTGTTCCACGCGAACCCGAACACCGTCTGCTTAGGACAATGAACTTCCCGCCGCGGATCAGAGCTTGCTGATCGGCACGCTGCCGATCAGCATCAAGCGGACCGTGCCGGAGCTGCCGAAGTCGATCGTCGCGGTGGCCCGCGGTCCCTCGCCCTCCGTGGACAGCACCGTGCCCAGCCCGTACTTGTCGTGGGTGACCCGGTCACCGGCGGCCAGCTTGATGGAGACGGTGTCCTTCCAGCCCTTCATGCCGGTGCTGCGCATGCCGCGCGCCGCCAGCCCGGCTTGCGCCGAATCCGAGCCGGTGCGGTCGAAACCGCCACGGCTGCCCCAGGTGCTGCGCACCTGCGGGGCGGCGCGCTCCGGTTCGATCCGGCGCCAGTGCATCAGCTCGTCCGGGATCTCGGTGAGGAACCGGGAAGCCGGATTGGTCATCGGCTGCCCCCACGCGGAACGCATGAGCGCCCGCGACAGGTACAGCCGCTGCCGGGCGCGGGTGATGCCCACGTACGCCAGCCGTCGCTCCTCGGCCAGCTCGGCCGGGTCGCCGAGCGCCCGCGAGTGCGGGAACACCCCGTCCTCCCAGCCGGTGCAGAACACCACCGGGAACTCCAGGCCCTTCGCGGTGTGCAGGGTCATCAGGGTTACGACCCCGTCGCCGGATTCGGGCAGCGAGTCCGCGTCCGCCACCAACGAGACGCGCTCCAGGAACGCCGACAGCGAGTCGTCGGCGGGCAGCCCCAGCGCCGCCTCCTCCGCGTCCTCCGCCGCTGGCACCGCGGCCGCGACCACGGCCTCGGCTGACGGGTCGACCTCGGCCGCGGGCTCGCCGACCGGAGTTCCCGCTTGGATCTCGGCAAACTCCCGCGCGACCGTCACGAGCTCGGTCAGGTTCTCCACCCGCGTGGCGTCCTGGGGGTCGTCGCTGGCCTCCAGTTCGGCGCGGTAGCCGGTGCGCTCCAGCACCTGCTCCAGGATCTCGGCGACATCGGACTCCGCCGCGACCGCATGGAGATCGTCCAGCAGCGCCACGAAACCCGCGATGGCGTTGCGCGCCCGGGTGTTGAGCAGCGAGACCTGCCCAGCCGCCGCCTTCCGCAGCGCAGCGGCGAACGGGATCCGCTCCTGCTCGGCGTGCACGGCGACCACGGCCTCCGCCCGGTCCCCGATGCCGCGCTTCGGCACGTTGAGGATGCGACGCAGGCTCACCGTGTCGTCCGGGTTGTCCAGCACCCGCAGGTAGGCCAGCGCGTCCCGCACCTCGCGACGCTCGTAGAAGCGCACCCCGCCGACGACCCGGTACGGCAGGCCGAGCCGGATGAACACCTCCTCGAACACCCGGGACTGGTTGTTCGTCCGGTAGAACACCGCGATGTCGTTGAACGTCGCGCCGCCCTCGTCCACGAGTCGGTCGATCTCGCCGGCGACGAACGCCGCCTCGTCGTGCTCGTTGTCCGAGACGTAGCCGACGATCTGCTCGCCGTCCCCGGCGTCGCTCCACAACCGCTTGTCGCGCCGGTTCGGGTTGCGCCGGATCACCGCGTTCGCCGCGGACAGGATCGTCTGCGTGGAGCGGTAGTTCTGCTCCAGCAGGATCGTCCTGGCCTGCGGGTAGTCGCGCTCGAACTCCTCGATGTTGCGGATCGTCGCGCCCCGGAAGGCGTAGATCGACTGGTCCGCGTCACCGACCACGCACAACTCGGCAGGTTCGATGCCAATGTCGGTCGCCCCGGTGCCGACCAGCTCGCGCACCAGCACGTACTGCGCGTGGTTGGTGTCCTGGTACTCGTCTACGAGCACGTGCCGGAAGCGCCGCCGGTAGTACTCCGCGACCGCGGGGTGCTCCTGCAGCAGTTCGACCGTGCGCATGATCAGGTCGTCGAAGTCCATCGCGTTGGAGTCGACGAGGCGGCGCTGGTAGGCGGCGTAGACCTGGGCGACCTTGCGCTCCATGTCGCTGCCCGCCTGCTCGGCGGCAACCTCCGGGGACAGCAGTTCGTTCTTCAGGTTCGAGATGTGCACCGCGAGCATTCGCGCCGGGTAGCGCTTGGAGTCCAGGTCCTGCTCCCGCGCGATCATGGTGATCAGCCGCCGGGAATCGTCCGAGTCGTAGATCGAGAAGTTGGACGACAGGCCCAGCGCCTTAGCCTCGCGGCGCAACACCCGGACGCACATCGAGTGGAACGTCGACACCCACATCACGTTGGCCCGCCGACCCACCAACTCGACGACGCGTTCCTTCATCTCGGCCGCGGCCTTGTTGGTGAAGGTGATCGCCATGATCTGGCCCGGGTGCGCGCCCCCCGCCAGCAGGTACGCGATCCGGTTGGTCAGCACCCGCGTCTTGCCCGATCCGGCACCCGCCACCACCAGCAGCGGCGAGCCGGTGTGCACCACGGCGTCGCGCTGCTGCGGGTTCAGACCAGCGAGCAGGGCGTCCGGATCCGGACCGGACCGCGAGGCGCGCCCGGATTCGTCCGATTGCAGCGATCCGTGGTGCGGTAGATCGCTCTGCCACTGGAGGTCGAGTGGGGTGCTCATCGTTGCTCCACGTTACCGGCGAGCCCAGACAAATCCCGAATCCCGGTGGCCGGGGCTCCAGATCGCACCGCCGCACGAGCCGATCCGCGCGGCTACAAACCGCTGCACCGGCCGCAGCTGCCTGGGCGGACGATGCGTCGAGCATGGCAGGGGCGGCTGTTGCCCTTGTGGTGAAGGGGAAAGCAGCTCCGCCGTGCCCCACGCAGTCCCCGCAGTCCCCGCAGTCCCCGGATCAGCCCCAGTGAGCCCTGCCGACCTGCCCGGACCGCCCTGGGTCCCGAAAGATCAGGGGCAGCCAGGGGGATACCCGGATCCGCCGCGCGCGGCAGGCCTGGACCGTGAATTCCGGCCGCCGTACCCGCCACGAAACGGCAATGAGCCGCCCATGGAGTGGATCAACCAGATCGATGCCGCGATCCGGGACTTCATCGCGTGGGCCGCGACGCTGAACCCGTGGCTGTGCGTGCTGCTGGCCCTGGTCCTGCTGTCATTGGAAACCTCCATCTTCATTGGCTTGTTGGTCCTGGGCGAAGCGACGCTGCTGCTCACATCGCCGTCCTCGGTATCAGGTGGGCACCGGCACTGTTCGCCGCGGCGGTGGTGGGCAACGTCATCGGGCACGGTGGGGGCTACTGGCTGGGCCGCCTGGTCGGCCCCGGGCTACGCATTACGTGGGCCGGGCGCAAGATCGGCGCACACCGCTGGCAGGCCGCCGAGGCGGTCGTGCGGGACACTGGAGGGCGCGCGCTGATCACGACCCGCTTCGTCGCCGTGGTGCACGCCGTGGTCCCGGCCGCGGTGGGCATCTTGCGGTTGCCGTTCCGCTGCTTCCTGGGGCTCTCGGCGATCGGCGCCGTGTTGTGGGCAGGGGTGCAGGCCGCCGTCGCGGTGGCGCTCGGCGAGGCCGTCCGGGCGGTCGGCTACGGCTGGACGGTGCTGGGCGTTGACATGTACGGGCGGCGTGGCGGCGGGCGGCGTCGTGATCCGCAGCGCGCGTCGGCAGTCCGCTCGACGAGCTGCCGAGCTATTCGACGTCGAGCCCGGTCGGGGTGCCGTTCGGTGTGCCGGTGAGCAGGAGGTTCGGTAGTCATGGCTCCAAGATCCACGCTGGCACCGGCGCAATCCAGCGAAATAACTCGAACTGGTGATCGAATGGATTTGTGGTCCACCCCTTGGGATGAGTTGCCCACCTCATGGCAAACGCGATGCCGACTATGGCAGACTGAGCGCGTGCGAACGCAGACCTACGATTTTTTCTACGGGTCCGGGAGTCCGGTGCCCGTAGCTGCGTGAGCTCAAAACCACTACGACGCCCCGGGGTCCTTGGACTCGGGGCGTTCGCGCGTTCCGGGGCCGGGGCAGGGGCCGAAGCCGGAGGACAACGCCCGATGAACGCCGCTGTGGACGGTGACCAGCCGCAGTCCGAGCCCGCCTCGGCTAAGCAGGCCGCCGCGGAGGCCATCAGCAACTTCCGCGAGGAGATCGACTACCTGGACGCCGAGATTCTGCGCCTGGTCAAGCGCCGCGCCGAGGTCTCCCGACAGGTCGGCCAGGCCCGGATGGCGGCCGGCGGACCCCGCATCGTCTACAACCGCGAGATGGACGTGCTCGCGCGCTACCGTGAGCTCGGGCCGGAAGGCCGCGAACTCGCGATGATCCTGCTGCGCCTGGGCCGCGGCCGACTCGGCCGCTAACGAACCCCACGACGCAGCAGCAGGCGTCGGTCGTTGCGCACCTCCAACGAGCCCACGACCGAAGGCCCACCTGCCCGCTGCGGCACCGGCGGATCCCACCGGTGCCGCAGCGGGGAACTCAGTGCGCAGTCCAGCCGCCGTCGATCGGGAACGAGGCGCCGGTGATCGACACCGTGCCCGGTCCGCACAACCACACCGCGAGCTCGGCGACCTCGACCGGTTCCACCAGGCGCTTGATCGGCGTGCGGGCCAGCAGCACGTCCTCGACGACCTGGTCCTCCGGCACCCGCAGCACCTCCGCCTGCTCGGCGACTTGGCGCTCCACCAACGGGGTCCGCGCGAAACCCGGGCAGACGCAGTTGGACGTCACCCCATGGGGCGCACCCTCCAGCGCGGTCGTCTTGGACAGCCCTTCGATCGCATGCTTCGCGGTCACGTAGGCGCTCTTGAACGGCGAGGCGCGCAGACCGTGCACGGATGAGATGTTGATGACCCTCCCCCAGCCCCGGTCGTACATGCCCGGCAGCGCGGCACGCACGATGCGAAACGGCGCCTCCACCATCACCCGCAGCATCGCGCTGAAGGTGTCCGTCGGGAACCGGTGGATCGGCGCAATGTGCTGGAAACCCGCGTTGTTGACCACGATGTCCGCCCGGGCGCCCAGCTCCGCGGCGGCGTCGAGGTCCGCGAGGTCGACGACCCTGGCCTCGGCGCCGATCTCGGCCGCGACCGCCGCTACCCCTTCCGCCCGGTCCACCGCGATCACCTCGGCCCCGGCCTCGGCCAATCGGCGGGCGACTGCCGCGCCGATCCCGCTCGCCGCGCCCGTGACCATTGCTCGTTTGTCCCCCAGGTCCAGGCCGCTGGATCGCGCAGAGCTCGCACCAACCGACCCGGCCAACCGATCGCTCATAGCCTGAGAACCTAAGGCGTGAGTCCGGTCTCAATCCAGGGTCAAACCACAACCTTTTCCGCGGGCCACCGCGGTGATGCTGCTGACCGGGCGTTTTCGGCGGTAGTGCGTTCGGCGGAACTTACTACGCCACCCCGGGAACCCCCGGCGTTCGGCTACCTGCAGCAGCCCGTGGGGTATATCCGGGATATCACCCATACCGGGCACGGGCGAAACGAGGCAGACTGTGGTCATGGTTCTCGGTCTAGTGGCCTTTCTCGTGACGCTGGCCGGCGTGCTCGTCGCCGCCGGGCACGCGGGCTACCTCGCGATGCTGACTTCGGCCGCGAAGAAGCGCGCAGGCGGCCAGCCCGCCGTCGACTTCGCCCGGAAGCGGTTCCCGATCGCCGGGGTCGGCCTAGGCGTGACCCTGCTGGCGCTGCTGATCAGCACCGGCGACTCGGCTGGCGCGGACATCTTCGCGATCCTGCTCGGCGGGGGCGGCGGCGTCGCCTCGGTGAAGGCGCTGCAGTCCACGCAGGGCAAGTTCCGCAAAGGGCAGTTCTGATCGACGCTCGGGTCGCGTCGCCGGTGACGGCTGACGCCGGGCGCGATCAAGCATGCTGCGCGCCTATCCGCGCGGTCAACATTGGGCCTTTCGGCGCACCGGGGCGCCGAAAGCCTTTTGATTACAATGAGTAGTTGTCCGACCCCGCACCGGAGTCGTGACGCCTGCCCCCTTAGGCTGTGACCATGACCACTTCGCCGGAAGAGTCCACAGCAGCCCGGCGTGCTTTGGTGGTCACCGCGCACCCCGACGACGTCGACTTCGGGTCCGCGGGCACCGTCGCCTCCTGGGTCGCCGACGGCGTGCAGGTCACCTATTGCGTGTGCACCACGGGCAATGCCGGGGGCTTCGACGACACGCCGCGGGAGGACATGCCGCGCATCCGGCAGGACGAGCAGCGGGCCGCCGCAGCCGCCGTCGGCGTCACCGACGTGCAGTTCCTCGGCTACCAGGACGGGCAGGTCACCGCGAACCTGCAGCTGCGGCGGGACATCACCAGGGTGATCCGCCAGGTCCGCCCGCACCGGGTCATCAGCCACTCACCGGAGATCAACTGGGTCCACCTCCCGACCTCGCACCCGGACCACCGCGCGGTCGGCGAGGCCACCCTCGCCGCGATCTACCCGGACGCGCGCAACGGCTTCGCCCACCCCGAGTTGCTGGACGAAGGGCTGCAGCCGTGGACGGTGAGCGAGCTGTGGATGTCGGAATCACCCGAAGAGCGGATCAACCGGGCGGTCGACATCACCGATTTTTTCGACGCGAAGCTCGCGGCGCTGTCCGCACACCGGTCGCAAACCGCGCATCTCGACGACCTCCAGGGCATGATCCGGCGGCACCTGGCACGGACGGCCGAGCGGCACAGCATGGCCGGTCGACTCGCCGAGGCATTCCACGTAGTCGACACGTCGTGAACTCCCCGCGAGTCGCAGAAAGTCGAGACCTCCGATGCACAGCGGCAGAACCCTCGGCTGGAGCGGCCAGCTCGACTGGCCGCCGACGCCGGAACCGCCCGCGCACGGCCGGCACCGCAAGACCGGAGCAGCGGTCTCGTGGACACCGGTGCCCCGCCAGCGCCAGACGTCGCACGCGCTCGCCGCGCGGCTGGTGACCGACCCGATGGTCGACACCATGCCGGTGGGCGGGTTGCACAAGTTCGACCTGGGCATGGTCCCGGCCTCGGTCACCCCGCCGCGGACCTGGCGGCAGGCGGCCTGGTTCGCGATCGCCTCGTCGGCCGCCGCGCTGGGCGGGCTGATGTTCATCACGACCTTGCTGGCCGACAGCACGACGACGATCGAGGGCCTGGAGCTGCCGAGCATGCCGCGCGGCGGCGACTACCCGCTGCTGCCGCCCTCTGACCCGTACTACCTGACCGGCAATCCGACCCGGCCGGAGGCTGTGCGGGCGACGGGCTCGGTGCAGGCGCTGCCGCTGATGGCCGTGCCCGAAGGCGCCCCGAGGCCGTCGAGCTCCGTCGGCGGCACGATCCCTGCTCCAGGCATGCCCGGCTGGTCGATCTCCAGCGCCACGCCGACCTCGACCAGCGGGACGCGGGCGCCCGCGGTCCCGCAGCTGCTGTTCGGCGACACCGCGGCGATCAAGCAACGCAGCCAGAAGTACTACGCCGCGATCAGCCGCGGCAACCTGCGGGACTCCTACTCGATGACCACCGGATCGTTGCGGGCCGAGGGCTACGAGGCGTTCGCCGCCCGGTACTCGGGTGCCGAGTCGGTCGAGATCGTCGACGGCTACGCGACACCGAACAGCACGGTGCACACCCTCCGGTTGACCATGGCGGACGGCACCGTGCAGACCCAACGCCGGGAGCTGCGCTACACACTGGAGGACGAACCGCTGATCACCTCCGACAAGCGAATCTCCTGATCACGGATCTGATCCACTACTCCGTTCGAGCCTTCGCAACGTTGCCTTCCGGTGAACCTGCCGGCAAGGCTTCTCGATCAGCGCATCGGCGCGGTACGGGTTCGCGGAGCCAACTCACGAGGACGGGCCAGCGAGTGCAGCATCACCCTCCGGCCGGCAGACGCCACGACCACGCCGACTCGGGTGCGGACGCGATCACCGTGGCCGAGTTGATGAAGCGGATCCCGCTGTCCCCGGAGCACGAGCGCCTCGCCGACAAACTGCTCAAGACGCCTGATCCGGCGGATGACGCGCTGCCGCTGCGCAGCCGGATCGTCCTCGGCTCGCTGGGTGCTCTGCTGCTCCTCGGGGCCGCTTCGGTAGGCGCGACGATCATCGCGGAACCGGCCGCCGCACCGGGCCCCGCTTCCTCGGCCGCCACGATCGAGGGCGCGTCAGCGCTTCGACCGGACCTGGTGCGCAACGCCGGCTGGCCCTTCGCCGACAACGGCGGCTTCGCCACAGCTGCCGGTTCGGGCGGCACCGCCTTCGCGCCGGAACCTGCGGAGCAGAGCACCGCCAATCCCACGGCGGGTAGCCTTGGATCGGCGCTCAACCTGGTCAACGAGTTCTACCGCCGCTTGCAGCACGACCCGAGCTCGGCCGTGCCGCTGGTGGACCCGGGACTGCTCGCCGGGCAGCGGGCGGAGCTGGTACGGGGGTGGGAAGCCGTCGAATCGCTCCAGCTGCGGGCGCAGACGAAGTCGGTCGGCGTGGTGCTGACCGAGGTCGAGGCCCGCTATCCGGACGGGCACCGGGTGGTGCTCCGCCAGCTGCTCACCGTCGAATCGGGCGCCCACCCGAAGATCGTCGAGGCCGAACTGCTCGGCGCCCGGCACATCTCTCCCCGGTAACGGCGCGGAAACGGCTTCTCACAACAATGCGACAACGACCCGAGCCCGCGGACACGACCACCGCTGTACCGGGATGAACCGGGCAGCAGCGACATCGTTGCTCCGCGCAACCGGCGCCCGTCCCGGCGCGGACGCCTCGGAGGACCCGATAGTCCCAACATCACCAGCGGAAACGACCGTGAGGAGCATCCGGTTAGGCCGACCGCGACGGTCGGCAGCGTAACGTCGAGTTGGGTTGCACGGATCTTTTCGACTTCGGGCCTACGCCAACACGGCGTGGGCTAGGCTGCCGTATCGCGGTTCGGATCGAGCCATTCGGCCAACCGGACCGCATCGAGAACGTGTACATGTCGGGGGGCCGGAGCCGGTCCACCTAATCCGCCGATGTTCGGTGGGGCCGTGCCCGGGACGATCCTCCCGGGTTCATGCGGTGCCCGTTGAGCATCGATAGCAGTACGGGGAGACGTCGGTGAGCGACGAAGGTCGCCTGGTCGCCGGACGCTACCGAGTGCAGCGACGCATCGGCAGTGGCGCGATGGGCGTGGTGTGGGAGTGTGTCGACGAACGCCTGCACCGCACGGTCGCGGTCAAGCAGTTGTTGCTGCAGCCCGGATTGGATCCGGGTGAGGCCGAGGAAGCGCGGCAGCGGGCAATGCGGGAAGGCCGCATCGCGGCACGCCTCCAGCACCCGAACGCCATCTCGGTGTACGACGTGGCCGAGGACGAGGGTCAGCCGGTCCTGGTCATGGAGTACCTGCCGTCTACCAGCCTTGCCGGGATGATGTCCGATCACGGGCCGCTCCCGCCGCGCGAGGTGGCGCGGATCGGTGCGCAGGTCGCCTCGGCACTGGGTGCGGCGCACGCCGCCGGTGTCGTGCACCGCGACATCAAGCCCGGCAACATCCTGCTCGGCGATAACGGCCAAGTGAAGATCACCGACTTCGGGATCTCGCGGGCGCAGGGGGACGTCCAGGTCACCAAGACCGGGATGCTCGCGGGCACGCCTGCCTACCTGTCCCCCGACGTGGCGATGGGCCAGGAGCCGACGTCCGCCTCCGACGTGTTCTCGCTCGGCGCGACGCTGTACGCGGCGATCGAGGGCCGCCCGCCGTTCGGGCTGAACGAGAACACTCTCGCGCTGCTGCACGCGGTGGCCGCCGGGAAGATCGAGCCGCCGCAGCAGGCCGGCCCGATGGTGCAGCCGCTGATGGCGATGATGGCCGCCCGTGTCGAGGACCGACCGGACATGGCCCAGGTCCGGGACATGTTGCAGGCGGTGGCCGACGGCGGTTCGGTGACCTCTGTCCCGACCATGGCGGCACCGATCCCGCCCGCACTGACCCCGGAGTCCAGCCAGCCCGATCTGGCCCCGACCAGCGTCGGCTCGAACGGCACGACCGTCGCGTCTTACTACGAGGACGAGCCGTACTCCGAGCAGGCCTACGCGGACGCCACCTCGTACATGGGTTCCGACACCCGTGGCGACGCGGCGATCTACGAGAAGCCGCGGAAGAGCAAGCGGCCCGTGGTGATCTCGGGCATCGCGTTGGTGGCCGTCGCGGTGATCGCGGTGCTGGTGACCTCTGCGCTGATGAACAGTCAGAAGCCACCGGAGAACGCCGGGAACACGACGACCTCGCAGGTGAATCCGCCTCCGCCGCCACCGCCGGAGACCACCAGCGAGGAAGAGCCGATCGCCACGAAGACCAACACACCGACCACGAAGACCAACACACCGACCACGGCACCGTCGACGACACCGACGACGACGCCGCCGTCGACTTCGAAGACGACGCCGTCCACGTCGAAGCCGACGCCCACCTCGGAACCCGACCAGACGCCTACGAGCGAGCCGAACAGCAGCGGATCCGGAGTGTAGGATCCGCTCGCGAACACGGGCTGGCCGGGGCCTTCACCACGCGGTGAGCTCCCCGGCCACGAGTGTGTTCGGGCGCGGGTGG
Source organism: Saccharopolyspora sp. NPDC000995 (assembly GCF_053599315.1). Classification (NCBI taxonomy): domain Bacteria; kingdom Bacillati; phylum Actinomycetota; class Actinomycetes; order Pseudonocardiales; family Pseudonocardiaceae; genus Saccharopolyspora; species Saccharopolyspora sp. NPDC000995. The sequence continues at coordinate 8,481 of NZ_JBSFLZ010000022.1, read as the reverse complement.
CCCCGGTGTGCGATCGGGTGCGAGATGCCCAGTAACGTTGCACACCGTCGGGTGAAAGCTGGCCACGGGGGTCCGGTCAGTACTGTCCAAGTAGGCACAGCCAGTACCAGGAGACACCGGTGAGCGCCGAAGGTCGTTTGATCGCGGGCCGGTACCGCTTGCAGCAGCAGATCGGCAGTGGCGCCATGGGCGTGGTGTGGCAGGCCGTTGACGAGCGCCTGCACCGCACGGTCGCAGTCAAGCAGCTGCTGCTGCAGCCCGGTTACACCCCCGAAGAAACTGAAGAAGCCCGTCAGCGGGCGATGCGCGAAGGTCGCATCGCCGCCCGATTGCAGCACCAGAACGCGATCGTCGTGTTCGACGTCGCGGAGGACGAGGGCCAGCCGGTCCTGGTCATGGAATACCTGCTGTCGCGAAGCCTCGCGTCGGTCATCGACGAGCAGGGCGTGCTGCCGCCGTTGCAGGTGGCGCGGATCGGCGTGCAGGTGGCCGGGGCGCTGGCCGCGGCGCACATGGCAGGCATCGTGCACCGCGACCTCAAGCCCGGCAACATCCTGCTGGGCGACAACGACATCGCCAAGATCACCGACTTCGGCATCTCCCGGGCCATCGGCGATGTCGCGGTCACCAAGAGCGGCATCCTCGCTGGCACCCCGGCCTACCTGGCGCCGGAGGTGGCGCTGGGGCGGGATCCGGCGCCTGCCTCCGACGTTTTCTCGCTGGGCTCGACGCTGTATGCGGCGATCGAGGGCGGGCCTCCGTTCGGGGTGGACGAAAACGCGATCAGCCTGCTGCACCGGGTGGCGCGCGGGCAGATCGAGCCGCCGCAGCAGGCCGGGCCGATGACCCCGGCGCTGATGCAGCTGCTGCGCCCGGACCCGGTCGACCGGCCGACCATGGCGCAGGCCCGCGAGCTGCTGCAGGCCGTGCTCGACGGGCGGCCGATCCCGAACGCTTCGCCCAGCGGCGGCTGGCAGCGGCCGCAGGCCGCAGCGCCGCGCACGCCGCCCGCGGGCAACCGGATGGGTCCGCCGCCGTCGGCCAATCCGCCCACCATGGTCGGTGGGGCGGTGCCCGCGCAGCAAAAGGCACCGCGGCGCAACTACCGCCAGATCGCGTTGTGGGTGGTCGCGATCGTGGCCGCGGTGCTGGTCGGGGTGCTCGCCGCGAACGCCTTCGGCGACGGGGCACCGAAGGGGCAGCCCGCTCCGTCCGCCCCGCCGCAGACGCCCCCCGAGACCAGCGCCTCGCCGGCCACTGCGACCACGGAGACGGCGACTTCTGCGGCCGTGACCACGAGCAGCTCCCCGACGTCGACCAGCGCGATGCAGCAGCCGTCCACGGACGAGATCGTGGATGTGGTGCGCAAGTACTACTCGCTGGTGCCGGACAAGCTGGACCAGGCCTGGAATCTGCTGGGGCCGAGCCTGCAGTCGCAGGGCAAGGACCGCTACGAGGGGTTCTGGAAGACGATCGAGGATGTGAAGATCATCGGCGAGCCGGTGCAGTCCGGGGCCAACGTGATCGTGACGCTGCAGTTCACCAAGGGCCACAACAAGATCACCGAGTCGCACATGCTCGGCATGGTCGCCACGCCCGACGGGAAGGCGCTGATCAACACCGACCGCCGCAACTGACCGCTCCGCCAGAGACTGTTTTCAAACTCGTTTTGCGCAGCGGTGCGGGTGGCGCCACTAGCGCGAGCCGGGAACAGGTTTTCAGGCTTGGGCTATCTCCAAGAGGGTGTCGAGCATGGATTGGGTGGCCGGGCGGTCGGCCACCGTTTCCCGCACTGCGACGCACAGGCGGCGGGCCGGCTCCGGGTTGCGCACCGGTCTCACCACCACTCCGGGGTGCACGACGTCAAGGCCCAGGCGCGGGACCAGCGCGACGCCCAGTCCCGCGGCCACGAAGCCCTGCGCTGAGTAGCTGTCATCGGTCTCCAGCACCACCTTGGGCGTGAACCCGGCGCTGGCGTAGGCGTCCCTGAGCAGCGTCGAGCAGATGTCATCGCTGGTCACGGCGCTGTTGATCCAGGATTCGCAGGCCAGCTGGACCAGGTCGACGCAGTCCTGGGCGGCCATCGGGTGCGATTTCGGCAGCACCAGCCGGTACGGGTCGTCGCCGAGGTGCACGAGCCGCACCCCGCGTCGTTCGGGCATCGCGCGCCCCACCACGATGATCGCCAGGTCTGCCTCGCCGCCGGCCACCTCGTCTAGCAGCCCGACGTCCTGCATCCGCAGGTCGAGTTGGACCTCGGGGTGCTCGGCCCGGAACTTGGCGACCGCGGGCGGGATCAGCCCGACGCTGGCGGTGTGGAAGAACCGCACCCGCAGCAGGCCGGTGCGCCCGGCGCGGATGTCGGCCAGTTCCGCCTCGGCGCTGCTGAGTAGCTCGGCGATCCGCCCGGCGCGCTCGGCCAGCAGGGTGCCCGCCGGGGTCGGCCGGAGCCCGCGCCCGACCTTCTCCAGCAGCGGTGTGCCCGCCTCCTTCTCCAGCGTGGACAGCTGCTGGCTGATCGCGGACGGGGTGTACCCGAGGTTCGTCGCGGCCGCGCTGACCGAGCCGCTGGTGACGACGGCGCGCAGCACCTGCATCCGGCGTACGTCCAACACGACTCCAGGATACAGCAATCCTAAACCATCAGTTGAGTTTATTTCACTTGTTCTTATGCGTTGGTTGGCGCAACGTGGTAGGCGGAAATCGGTTCGGCGGGCGCCGAACCTATCTTCACTGCGACACCGCGACCACGCGATGCCCCGCGAGACCGGAGAGGACATGAACAACCCGACCAACTACGTCCGATTGGGCGTGCTGGCGCTGCTGTGGGGCTCCAGCTTCCTGCTGATCAAGCTTGCGCTGGGGGCGCTCTCCCCGACCCAGATCGCGCTGACCCGCATCGTGCTCGGCGCTGCGGTCCTCCTCGCGCTGTGCGCGCTGCGCGGCATGCGGCCGAGCCGCGACCGCAAGCTGTGGCGGCACGTCGCGGTCGCCGCGCTGTTCGGCAGCGCGCTGCCATGGGTGCTGTTCGGCCTCGGCGAGCAAACCGTCGACTCCGGCCTGACCGGTGTGCTGAACGCGACGACGCCACTGTGGACAGTGCTGTTCGGGCTGTTCGCCGGTCGCGAGGCGATGCCGCCGACCCGGCTCGGCGGACTGCTGCTGGGATTCCTCGGGGTACTGTTGATCTTCGCTCCGTGGCAGGGCGGCGGCCTGCTCAGCCGGGGCGTGGCCGCATGCCTGGGCGCGGCGGTGAGTTACGGGATCGGCTACGTCTACATCGGACGGAACCTCACCGGGAACCACGGCCTGGCACCGCTGGTGCTGGCCACCATGCAGATGGTCGCCGCCACCGGATATGCGCTGCTGGCGCTCCCGCTCGGCGGCCTGCAGCCGGTGCGCTGGGAACCCCTCGCGCTGCTCGCGGTCGCGGTCCTGGGTGTCTTCGGCACCGGACTCGCGTTCGCGATCAACTACCGGATCATCGGCGACGAAGGCGCGACGACGGCGTCCACGGTGGCCTATCTGATGCCGATCGTGTCGGTGCTGCTCGGTTGGTTGCTGCTCGGCGAAGAACTGGGCCTGCGGGTCCTGCTGGGCATGGCGATCGTGCTGCTGGGCGTAGCCCTGACCCGCCGCTTCCCCACCCCGAAACCTGTTGCCGCCCCCGCTCCCGAGGAGGACAAGATGTCGAACCAGCTCCGCACCGACGCCGCCCGCACCACCCGCACCGACGAGCTCCCGCCGATCGAGCCGCCCGGCGCCTGGACCAGGTTCCGCCTCGCGCTGATGCGCGGCTCCCAGCTCTACGCCGACCTGGCCACCAACGACCCGCTGAGATGACCTGCTCCGGGGGTTCCTCCAGAACCGGGAAATCTCCGGAGGGCAGGGGTTCCACGACCCGCGGCCGTGCCAGTTGAGTTCCACACCGCAAGCAGCTATCGCTGCTTATAAAGAGGACGGACCCGAGTCACACCAGGCGGCGGTCGGAGGCCCAGCGGGACAGCTCGTAGCGGTTCGACAGCTGGGTCTTGCGCAGCACGCTGGACACGTGCGTCTCCACCGTCTTCACCGAGATGAACAGCTCGGACGCGATCTCCTTGTACGCGTATCCGCGCGCCAGCAGCCGAAGCACCTCGCGCTCCCGCGGCGTCAGCAAGTCGAGCTCCGGGTCCCCGACCGGGGCCGAGTTCGGGCCCTCCGAGAAGGCGTCCAGCACGAAGCCCGCCAGCCGCGGCGAGAACACCGCATCACCCGCTCGCACGCGCTCGACCGCGTCCGCGAGCTCCCGCCCGGAGATCGTCTTGGTGACGTAACCGCGCGCCCCGCCGCGGATCACCGCGATGACGTCCTCAGCCGCGTCCGACACCGACAGCGCCAGGAACACCACCTCGGTGTTGTTGCTGCGCACCTGCCGGAGCACCTCGGCTCCGCCGCCGTCGGGCATGTGCACGTCGAGCAGCACCACCTCGGGGCGGTAGTGGTCGATCCCGGTGACGGCCTCGGCCACCGATCCCGCCTCGCCGACCACCTCGACCCGGTCGGCGGCCGCGCCGAGCTCGGCGCGCACCCCGGCACGGAACAACGCGTGGTCGTCGACCAGGAACACCCGGACCGGCCGGGCTTCGCTGACCTCGGGTGTCGCTTCACCGGTCACGATCAACATCCTCCATCGCTGGGTTCGTCCCGCAGGGTACGCGAGTTCACGCCACGGCCCTGGGCATTTCCATCTGCACCTCGGTGCCCGAGCCGGGCGAGGTGCGCACCTTGACCCGGCCGCCGTGCCGCTGCATGCGGCCGTGGATCGAGTCGGCGAGGCCGTGCCGGTCGTCGGGCACGCGGTCCGGGTCGAACCCCGCGCCGCGGTCCCGCACGTATACCGAGACCTGCTCGGACTCCACCTCCGCGTAGACGCTGATCTCGGCGACACCCGCGTGCTTGGCGGCGTTGACGACCGCTTCTCGGGCCGCGGCGAGCTGCGCGGTCAGCCTCTCGTCGAGGTCGCAGTCGCCGACGACGACCTGCTGGACCTTGATCGCGAAGACGTCCTCGACCTCGCCGCAGATCCGGCCCAGCTTGGCGGCGAACCGGGCAGCGGGTGCGTCGTCGATCGCCGCCTCCCGCTCGGAACCGTAGCCGTCGGGGCGGTACAGCCAGTTCCGCAGCTCGCGTTCCTGGCCCCGCGCCAGGCGGCGCACCTCGCGCTCGGAGTCGGCCTGCTTCTGGATCAGCGCGAGGGTCTGCAGCACGGAGTCGTGCAGGTGTGCGGCGATCTCGGCGCGCTCCTGGGAACGGATGCGGCTGGCCCGCTCGACGTTGAGGTCGCGCACCAGCCGCACCCACCACGGCACGGTCAGCACCGCGACGCCGATCAGCGTGGCGAGTACCGAAAGCAACCCGAAGCGGACGTCGTCGATGGAGGAGGTGCCGACCAGGAAGATCACGAGGCCCAGAACCACCAGCGCCGCGCCGGCCGAGATGCGCACCAGCGCCGCCCGCCCGCCGCCGCCGAGAAGCGCGCCGGCCACCCCGGACCGGGCGCCCTGCCGCCACCGGCGGCGCTGCGACTCGTCGGCTTCCCGCCAGACCACCGCGGCCCCGACCAGCACCACCACCAGCGGGGCGACGACCCACGTCGGCGCCGCGATGAACGACACTGCCGCCACCATCGCCCCGATGCAGAGCAGGATCATCCCGACGCCCTGCTGGCGCTCCTTTACCGAGATGGGCTGTTCCACGCCGGTGCTCTGCGGCACGAACACCCAGAGCAGCGCGTACGCGAGGATTCCCGCCCCGCCGCACACGGCTAGCGCCGCGAAGGCACCTCGCACCCACAGAACCGGGAGGTTCAGGTGCTCTGCGACACCGCTGGCGACCCCTGCCACCAGCCGTCCGGTGCGCCGACGCCGCAACTGCCCGGAGGACGTGGACTGCGTCGACAACGGCACTGTCGGCCGCTCCGCCAGCGGCGTTGCATCGGCCGCTGCCGCCTGATGAGTCCGTTTCCGATTAAACCGGGCCTTCACGACAACGATCGTCACACGCCCGCACGCGCGCGGGCATCGGGGACGGCCCCTGACTTTCCGGGCAGGCTCAGGGGCGTCCCTGATGCTTCCGGGGGCACCGCTCTCGGATAGTGGTAGCCATGAGCAGCACGAGGCTACCTGGCACCGCCGGTTTCGAGGACACCTTGCGGAGCTTCTGGGCCACCCGCCCGCTGCGGCCTCGCACGGGCGGCAAGCTGGGTGGCGTGTCCGCCGCGATCGGCACGCGGTACGGCATCGATCCGATCCTGGTTCGCGTCGCTTTCGTGCTGGCCACGATCTACGGCGGCGCCGGAGTGGTGCTCTACCTGCTGGGCTGGTTGGTGTTCCCGAAGGAAGGCGATCCGCTGCCGGGTTCGACCGAGCCGACCCGGAAGCCGACGTCCACCGGATTGGCCGTGGTCCTCGTGCTGCTGCTAATCCCCGGCGTGTTCTTGCTGACGAGCTCGCCGGCGATCATCGGCGTGGCCCTCGGTCTCGGCGCGCTCTACCTGCTGCAGCGCAACTACGGCGACCGCGGCGTCACGCCGACGGCGACAGCACCGGCCGCAGCAGCTCCCGTCGCCGGTCCGCAGCCGGCGGTTCCGGTGGCCGAGAACACCTGGGTCTACCCCGGCGTCGCATCGACCACGACGAACGCAACGCAAGCCGAACAGCCGCAGCAGCCGCCAGCCTGGGACCCGCTGGAGGCCGCACCGTTCGCCTGGGATCTGCCCGAGCCGAGCGAACCCGAAGGACCCCAACCTCAGCGGCGCAAACGGCGCTGGATCACCATCGCGACCCTGGCGCTGGCGGCGTTCGCATCCGTTCTGGCCGCGGCGATCGGCGCGCCGCCGGAGTCGGCGCTGGCCATCGCGCTCGCCGTGCTGGGGCTCGGCATGATCGGCGGCGCTTTTCTGCGGGGCGGTCGCGGGCTGATCGGGGCCGCGATCCCGGTCGGCGCGTTGGCCATGGCGATGGCGGTGCTGCCGATGGGCGACTTCACCGGGAACATGGGCAGCGACGAGGTCCGGCCCACCTCGATCGAGAACGTGCTCCCGCACTACCAGCGGTCGGCCGGCTCCGTCCTGTTCGACCTGCGGGACCTGCGGATCACCGACGGCCAGGAGCTGCGCACCGGAGCCAACGTCGGGTTGGGCGACATCACCGTCCGGCTGCCGCCGAACGTGAACGTGACGGCGCGGTGCGCGGCGGAACTGGGCGACGTGCGGTGCTTCAACGACACTGCGGACGGCCAGGGCGCGGACATCTCGGTCACCGACCAGGGCGAAGACGGCCCTGGCGGTGGGCACATCGTGCTCGACCTCGTGGTGGGCACTGGAAGCGTGGAGGTCACTCGTGGCTGACAACGAGATCAACCGTCGTCCCGACCGGGACGGTCCCGACGTGGTGACGCTTGTCGTCGGCCTGCTCTCGGTCGCTGTCGCGGGCGGCCTGCTGTTCGGCTTCGGCGGTCACATCCAATGGCTGCTGGCGGTCGCCGCCGTCGTGATCGGCGTCGTCATGCTGATCGCCTCGTTCCGCACCCGCCGCGACACCTGAGGTCGTCCCGCCCTAGATCCTTCGATTTCAATGAGGGTTTTCCAGCCGCTTCGTTTGCGTTGCGGCGCGGATGGCTGAACCTCAGCGGTCGTGCTGGTTGCGAGGGCGAGCTAGGGCGGCTACGCCGCTTACGGCAGCCCCGTACTTGAGGTTTCGATTGGAAATCGAAGGTCCGATTTCCATTGAAATTGCGGAGCAGGACCTTGGGATGGGTCTGGGCACGGCTTTTCAGAGCACGATGCCGAGGACGACGCAGACGATCCCGGCCAGCGCGGCCGCCGGAATCCCGAACGCCAGCAACCGGTGTTGGGTCCGGAGGCTGTCGCGCACCTCCTGCTCGCTGCGGGTGGAGATGATGAAGAAGCCCTTCTGCTCGGGCTTGCCGATCACCAGCGGGCCGATCTTGTCCTGCACCTCGCCGAGGATGTACAACCGCCGACCGGGCCGGATCACCCACTCCTTGTACTCGTAGCCGACCGTTGCGCTGTTGTCGAAGATGTTCGGCAGCTGGAAACCGAACGCGGTCGGCCCCTGCGGGTTGTGCGGTTCGAACCGGTCGACGACCTCCTCCGGCCGATCCGGTTTGGTGCCGTTGGGATCGACGCCGATCAGCACGCCGTGGTCATCGCGCAACGCGTAGCCTTCCCACGACGTGTGCTCGGCGACGGTTTCACTGCCCCGGTCGACGTGCCGACGACCGTCCCGGTAACGCACCCGCTCGTAACGCCGCTTGACGATGTAGCGAAACCAAACGCATTCGGTCTTGCTGAGCTCGGAGATGAGCACGCCTTCCGGGCGCGGGTGGGCCGCGCCGACGACCTCGCACTCCTTGCGGAATCCGCCCCGCGCGCCGACATCGTCGGAAGCCTTGCGCAGCAGCTCCAACTCGTTGACC
>NZ_JBSFLZ010000021.1:0-70475 GCF_053599315.1 Saccharopolyspora sp. NPDC000995 | reverse complement strand
GAAGGAAGGCCAGCGGCCGCTGGTGCATTCCGACCAGGGCTTTCAATATCAGCACCGGTCCTGGCGGCGACTGCTGACCAGCGCGGGTGCGACCCGGTCGATGTCACGGAAGGCCAACTGCCTCGACAACGCCGTGATCGAGAGCTTCTTCCGGCACCTCAAGGAAGAGATGTTCCACCACACCCGCTACCTCAGCGTCGAGGCGTTCACGGCCGCGCTAGATGACTACATCACCTGGTTCAACACCAGCCGTGGTCACACACACTGCCAGGGCCTGAGCCCGGTGCAATACCGGACCCAGACCCTCGCCGCCTAGACTCTTGATTAACGAGTCCAACTCCCGGGGACCACTTCAATCCGGTCGAAGGCGCCCTTGAACGACGTTCCGCCGCCTGCTCCGCACGTCACGTGCATTTGTCGCAGGTGGCGTCGGGCAAGCAGAACATTCGAATCAGTCGAGTACCGCAAGGGCGTCGATCTCGACGAGGAGGCCAGCGGGGAGACCGACGTAGACCGTGGTGCGGGCCGGGAAGGGTTCGCCGACGATGCGGGCGTAGGTCTCGTTCATCTCCGCGAACTGCGAGGTGTCCGTCAGGTACACCCGCAGCATCAGCACGTCCTCCAGCGAACCGCCCTCGGCCTCCAGGATGGCGATGACGTTGCGCAAGCACTGCTCGGTCTGCTCGGCGACGCCGCCCTCGACGACCTTGCCGGTCTCCTGGCTCACGGCGGTCTGTCCCGATACCTGCAGGATGTTGCCCTTGCGAACGCCCTGCGACAGCGGGATGTTCGCCGGCGGCTTCGGGGCCTTGTCGGTGCTGACCACGGTCCTGGCCATCAGACTTCCTTTCCTCTGGGGTTTTCCGGCTGCCACCCCAGCTCGGCGGATACCCCGCGGGCGGCGTGCAGCACGTCGTCGACGAGGCCGAGCAGCCCGTCGAAGTCCAGCAGTACATTCGGCACCGAAAGCGACAGGGCCGCGACGACCTCGCCCCGGTGGTTGCGGATCGGCGCGCCGACGCAGTGGATGAAGTCTTCGTGCTCGCTGCGGTCCACCGCGTAGCCCTGGGTGCGCACCCGGTCCAGTTCGGTCAGGAACCGCTCGGCCGAGTCGATGGTGTTGACGGTCAGCTTCGGGTAGTTGAGCTGTTCGGCGAACCGGCGGCGCTGCTGCGTCGGCCAGTCGGCCACCAGCGCCTTGCCCACCGCCGTGCAGTGCACCGGCGCGCGGCGGCCGATGCGGGAGTACATCCTCACCGGGTGCTGGCTGTCCACTTTGTCGATGTAGACGACCTGGTCGTCGTCGAGGGTCGCCAGGCGCACGGTGTGCCCGCTTATCTCCCCCAGCGCCACCAGGTGCTGCCGGGCTACCCCACGCACGTCGAGGTCTTCCAGCGCTTGGTGGGCGAGGTCGAACAGGGCGCTGCCGAGGCGGTAATGGTGCACGCCCTCGCGGCGCACGAAGCGGCCCGCTTCGAGGGTGCGCAGCAGGCGCATCGCGGTTGATTTGTGCACGCCCAGGCGTTGCGCGAGCTGGTCGAGCGTCTGCGGGCCGGCGGCCAGCGCGGTCAGCACCGTCAGACCGCGTTCCAGGCTCTGGCTCACCGGCCACTCCATCCGTTGACGCGTTGCGCGGCTGATGGTACACACCTATCCGGCATTTTACGCAACTGCCGTTGCATTATGCGCAATAGGAGGCCTTCGTGTCGGCATGGGGGATCAACACCGCAGCGGTTCGCTCGCTGCACGACGAGCGCATCGACTGGCGCTTCAAAGGCATGCCGTCCGAGGCCTTCGGCAGCACCGTCGGCGAATTCCTCAAGCAGCGCCCGAAGTTGCACGACGCGGGCTTCGTCGGCCCGCTGCTGGTGCTCGATGAAGCGGCCCTGCAGCACAACCTGCAGACCATGGCCGACTGATGCGCGCAGCACGGCCTGCAGCTCGCGCCGCACGGCAAGACGACGATGGCGCCGCAGCTCTTCGAACGGCAGCTGGCGACCGGTTCTTGGGGCATCACCGCGGCGAACGTCAGCCAACTGCGGGTTTACCGCGCCTTCGGCGTCGAGCGGATCATGCTCGCCAACCAGCTGCTGGACCCCAGCGGGCTGGCCTGGCTGGCCGACGAACTGGACGCCAACCCCGAATTCGAGTTCAGCTGCTTTGTGGACTCGGTGCGCGGAGCGCAGCTGATGACCGGGGCGCTGGCCCACCACGGCGCGTCCCGGCAGGTCGACGTGCTGGTCGAGCTCGGCAGCGAGGGCGCCCGGACCGGTGCGCGAACGATCGCCGAAGCGCGCGAGATTGCCGACCTCGTACTGGAAAGCCCGATGCTGCGATTGGTCGGGGCCGGTGGCTACGAGGGCGCGCTGGGGCACGACCTCAGCGAGCAGTCGCTATCCGCTGTGGACGGATACACGGGGCGGTTGCGCGACCTCGTGGCGGAACTGGCCCAGGCCGGCCACTTCTCTGAGCTGGACGAGGTGATCGTCACCTGCGGCGGCAGCGCGTACTTCGACCAGGTGGCCGAGGCGTTCACCCAGTCGTGGCCAGCCGGGCTGCCGGTCGTACCGGTCCTGCGCAGCGGCGGATACCTGCTGCACGACGACGGTTTCTACCGGGTCCGCTCGCCGTTTGGCCGCGAGCACCGGCTGGCGGGCGCGGAATCGCCGTTGCGCCCCGCGATGCGGGTGTGGGCGCAGGTCACCTCACGGCCCGAGCGGGACCTAGCGCTTCTGACCATGGGCCGCCGGGACGTGTCGTTCGACCAGGACCTGCCGGAACCGCAGGTGATCCGCGGCGCGGACGGCGAGATCCGGGCGCTGACCGCCGGTTCGTGCGAGGTGACGTCGCTGGCCGACCAGCACGCGTTCCTGACCGTGCGGGACGCCGATCCGCAGATCGGCGACTGGATGGGCTTTGGCCTGTCCCACCCCTGCACGGTGTTCGACAAGTGGCCCCTGATCCCGGTCGTCGACGGCGACACCGTGATCGACCTGGTGCGCACGTTCTTCTAGTACGTCGGGTGGCCGGGAGGGCCTGGACATCGGTCAGGTGCAGGTGCTCGACGTTGAGCTTGTGCACGGCCAGCAGCTCGACGAACCAGAGCAAGCGCCGCGTGGACTACGCCGCCTTCCCCCGGCTGACCGCGTTCGCCGAGGTCGCCTGGAGCAGCCCCGACCGTGACTTCGCGGACTTCCGGCGCCGCCTGGTCGGCCACCACCTGCCCCGGCTGGATGCCTTCGGCGCCGGGTACCGCCCGCTCGGCGACCCGTACCCGTGGCAAACCCGCCCCGGCGTTCCCGGCCAACCGAGGTAGCGGGCCGCGGGGAAAACCCTTGAAACAGGTGTGAATCCGCGATCCCGCCCGGTAACGTCGCATTGAATGATCGATCAATCACCGGGGGTGAGGATGACGGAAGCATCGGTGGGCCAGGGAGTTCCGGTCTCCCAGCTTCCATCGCGCCTCGGCCGGCGGTGGATCAGACGACGTCGCGTGGAGAAGATCCCGGACCAGCCGATCGTCCACCTGCTGCGCGAGGACGACTCCGGTGCCCTCGTCGATCAGCTCTCCGGTCACCTCGGAACCGTCGTGCCGCACGTAGGGCTGGACGTCGGCGGCACGCCCGCAGAAACCCCGCGGCAGAAGTCGGTGCAGATCCGGAAGCTGCTTGACAAAGCGGCCCAAGGGCTGCGCGACGCCGACTCGTGGCCGCGGATCGGCCGGCTGCGCTTCCGCCGCTACGCACTACTGAGCTGGCTGCTGAAGAAGAACTTGCCACCGACGAACCTGGCCCAGGCGCCGCATTCGCACACCCGGCAGCTGCTGCGCGAATACCTCCGAAGCCGCCGACCCCGGCGGGACAGGCAGCAGCCCCCACAGGAAGCCGCGCTCTGGGAGTCGGCCGCCCAGAGCCTGCCCTGGTACCTCTTCGCGCTTTCACTGACGTTCTTCCCGCTCTACTACGCGTGGTGGGTGCGCCGGGGCCGCGTCGCCCGCTGGTTCATGCGGCAGCGCTACCTGTCCCCGCGCGAATCGGCGGACTTCCCCAGCTTCGCCCAGCGCCTGATCACCACGCCATCGCGCTGGGAAAACGCCGAGCAGGTGCGGAAACTGCTGGTGCACGCGTTCCTGACCGACCTGGCCGAGTCGTACACCAGGAGGCTGTGGCGGTGGCAGTGGGTGCCCAAGGACTGCTACCCGGTGCTGCTGCTGCGCAACCTCGGCGATGAGACCCCCGGCAAGATCCTGGTGCGGCTCATCAACGACGTCCGCAACGAGACCGGCGTCCCCGACCCGCTGCTGGTGATCGGCAGCGGCGCGCAGCCGCTACAGGACAGCGAGACCCCCAACGCACCGGTCACCCTCGAAAGCTGGCCCGAGACCCTGCAGGAAGCGCGGCGCAAGCGCTCGAACACCGCCTGGTACGTGACACTGCGGGTGGCAGGCGAGCCGCATTCGGCGGACGACGAACCCGGTGTTTCGCTGGGCCAGACGAGCCTGCCGCTGAAGCGTTCCAAGCTGCTGCGGCGTATCCCGCTCCTGCTGGTGGTCCTGCTGGTTCTCGGCGGCGGCGCCGCCTACCTCCAGCAGTACCAGCAGCACTGCGGCCGGAGTTGGTGGCCGTGGACCAACACCGATCTGTGGTCGGCTGGCGACGAATGCGTCGGTATCGCCGACCCCGGTTACCACTTCTCCAGCGACATCAAGGATGAGAACCTTCGCAATCGGCTCATAAACGCGCAGCAGGCGATCGAGGGCGAAAACGACCTGGCAGAGGGCAAGAACAGGTTGGACCAGGACCAGCCGCTGCCCTACATTTCGATCGTCTACTTCAGCACCCTCACCGGCAAGGACCCCGATTCGTCGACTCTGGACGGAGTCGCCGCCGAGTTGGAGGGCTTGGCGAAGGCCCAGGAGAAGGCGCGGATGGACGGCGGCGTGGCGATCCGGGTCGTGCTTGCCAACGGCGGCGCCTCGATGAGCCACGCTCCCGACGTCGCCGAGCGCGTCGTCGAATACGCCAAAGGCACCTCGCCGGGGGAACCGCCCGTGGTGGCAGTCGTCGGGCTGGGCGGCAGCTGGGACGGGACCGCGAAGGCGATCAGCACGCTGGGGCACAGCGGGCTGACCATGGTCGGCACGGTGACCTCGGCCGACGACTTCCCCAAGCTCAGCAGGCTCTACCACCAGGTGGGGCCGACCAACCTCTGGGAGTCCCAGGTCGTCGCGCAACACGTGCGCAACATCGGCGTCCACGACGTCACCGTGTACTACGAAGAAGGCGACCTCTACAGCAAGAACCTGGCCGAGGACATCGAGGCGCAGCTGGGGGATTCGGCCCGGTTGGTGGACCCGCAGCGCTCCAACCCCTCCGATGCCCTGCGGTGCAGTCCCGATTCGCTGGTCTTCTTCTCCGGAAGGGCGGACCAGTTCGGGAAGTACCTGAACACGGTGCAGGACAAGTGCGTCGACCCCAAGATGCGGCCGCGCCTGATGGCCGGGGACGACACGACGAAGTTCCTGCTCGACCGCCAGCTGCCGCCCGGCGTCCAGCTGGACTACATCGACTTCACCGGCCTGCGCGTGCAAGAAGGCACCGACGGCCTGGTGGGGCGGGGACTGCTCGCGTTCGACGCGGTCGACCTCGTCCGGCAGGCGGTGCGGAAGGTGACCGACGGGCAGGCGGAGGTCGACACGACGCCGCTGAACGGCCAAGCGGTCTGGTACGGGATCGCCCGGCTCGTCGAGAACCCGGGCGGTATCCGCGCGAACAGCGGCCCCATCGACTTCGGCGCCCCGGCCGGACAGGTCCCGGTTCGCAAGGCGATCTCGGTGATGCGAGTCGTGGAGGCTGGCCCGGACAGCGATCAGCCCAACGACCGCAAACCCGTGCTCGTGATGCACTGCGGGAACACCCCGCGCCAAACCGGCCAATGCCCCCCGTGATCGCCTAGAAGCGGTGAAAGGCACCTTTTAGCAACGAGTTTGCTAAAAGGTTCCTTTCGCCGCCGCAGTCCTATGGGGCGAGGCAGCCGGTCAAGTCAACCGCCGACGACGCCCTGCAAGCCGAACGTGGCGGAAGTCGACCACGAAGTGGCGGCGACCGCGACCGGCAGGAACAGCGCGGACCTGCGGTAGGCGAGCACGATGAGCGCGGCGAAGCCGACGTGGCAGGCGACGACAATGGGCCGCTCGACCCCGGTGTGCAGGAACGTCCACAACGGACTGCCCGACAACGGCTCGGCCGCTCCGGAGGGCAACTCCCGCGGCAGCAGCCACACGACCGCCATCCCCAAGGCGTATTGCAGTCCGAACAGGACGGACTCCGCGCCGCCGTGCCCGACCCCGGCGCAAGCGCGCCATCTGCCGTGCCGTTGGCCCGAATGCTCTGGCCGGCGCGGAAGCTTAGGTACCGCGCGATCTCCTCGCAGACCGCGTAGATCGCGTGGTGATCGCCTTCAGCGCCGCCAGGTGCGCCTCGTACGCACGGCGTCCTTTCGCCATGAGGCGCAGCCAGGTGCGGGGGCGCTTGCCGACGTACCCGTTGTTCACCTTGACGTAGCCCGCTTCCGCCAGCATCGACACCTGCTTGGAGAGCACCGAGTCGCTGACCTCGATGATGTCGGCGCACGTACCTGAACTCGGCCTTCTCCATCGCCGCGAGCGTCGCGGCGATGGAGAACCGCACCGCCCGCGCCAGCTGCGCGGCGGCCTCCACCTGCACCTCATTCATGGCAGCCCAAGTCCGCAACTACTTTCCAAGTTGTCAAGTAGATGCCGTAAATGCACCTACTTTCCGCAGCCGGGGAGATCAGGCCTGCTCGCCCTCCACGTATGCCTTGAGGCGCTGCAGGGTGGCGTCGATCGACCGCTGATTCTGCTTGGGCAAGCCGGTGCGGGCCACCAGCTTCGGCATCATCGCGGTGTAGTCATAGGTCTCGGTGACCCTGGTCGCCGAGTCGCCCTCTGGCGCCAGCTCGTACCGCCACAGGCCAGGCAACATGTGCCGCCACGCGATCAGCCGGTTCTCCTCGTACTCCACCACGGTGTTGGTGATCCGGTAGCCGACGCCCCGGCGCATCCGCATCCCGAACTTGGATCCGAGCACCAGCCGCCGCGGGCCGCTCATCTCCCCCTGCACCGTGCCAGAACCGTCGATGACTGAATGCTTGCGCGGATCGGCCAGCACCGCGAACACCGCCTCCGGTGGAGCCTGCACGACCACGCTGCCCGAAACCGAGAACTCGTTCTGCACCATGCCGCCGAACGTAATCACCCCGGATAACGAACCCGAAACGGCCAACCCCGGCCAGTGCGGCGAAACGGCCTTTCCACTCGCCCCAGTCGATGCCGTCCGACCACGTCCGGACGAAGCGCGAAGGGCACCTCTCACCGAGCGCATCGGCTGCACTGCCGAACACGTCGGCAAGAGGTGCCCGCCGCCTCGACGGTTCAGTCCCCGGACAGCACCGGGGCGAGGAAGCGGCCCGTGTGGCTCTCGTCGACCTCGACGAGCTCCTCCGGGGTGCCCTCGGCGACCAGGGTGCCGCCGCCCGAGCCGCCCTCCGGGCCCATGTCCAGCACCCAGTCCGACGTCTTGATGACGTCCAGGTTGTGCTCGATCACGATCACCGTGTTGCCCTTGTCCACCAAGCCGTTGATCACACCTAGCAGCTTGCGGATGTCCTCGAAGTGCAACCCGGTGGTCGGCTCGTCGAGGATGTAGACCGTCTTGCCGGTGGACCGCTTCTGCAGCTCGCTCGCCAGCTTCACGCGCTGCGCCTCACCACCGGAGAGCGTCGGCGCGGGCTGCCCGAGCCGCACATAGCCCAGACCGACGTCCACCAGCGTCTTCAGGTGCCGGTAGATCGCGTTGATCGGCTCGAAGAAGTGCGCGGCCTCCTCGATCGGCATGTCGAGGACCTCGGCGATCGTCTTGCCCTTGTAGTGCACCTCCAGGGTCTCCCGGTTGTACCGGGCGCCCTTGCACACCTCGCACGGCACGTACACGTCCGGCAGGAAGTTCATCTCGATCTTCAGCGTGCCGTCGCCCGCGCACGACTCGCACCGGCCGCCCTTGACATTGAAGGAGAACCGGCCCGGCTGGTAGCCGCGCACCTTCGCCTCGGTGGTCGCCGCGAACAGCTTGCGGATGTGATCGAACACGCCGGTGTAGGTGGCCGGATTCGACCGCGGGGTGCGGCCGATCGGCGACTGGTCGACCTGCACCAGCTTGTCGACGTGCTCCAGGCCCTTGATCCGGGTGTGCCGGCCGGGCACCTGCCGGGCGCCGTTGAGCTTGTTCGCCAGCACCGACGCGAGGATGTCGTTGACCAGCGTCGACTTGCCCGATCCGGACACGCCGGTGACCGCCACCAGGCAGCCCAGCGGGAACGACACGTCGATCTTGCGGAGGTTGTGCTCGCGCGCCCCGACCACCGTCAGCTGCCGCTTGCGGTCGCGCGACCGCCGCACCGCGGGCAGCGGGATTTGCTTGCGCCCGGCCAGGTAGTCACCGGTCAGCGACTTCTTGTTGGCCAGCAGCGCCTTGTAGGGTCCGCTGTGGACGACCTGGCCGCCGTGCTCGCCCGCACCGGGGCCGATGTCGACCACCCAGTCCGCGCTGCGCACGGTGTCCTCGTCGTGCTCGACGACGATCAGCGTGTTGCCCAGGTCCCGCAGCCGGCTGAGCGTCTCCAGCAGCCGGTGGTTGTCCCGCTGGTGCAACCCGATCGACGGCTCGTCCAGCACGTACAGCACGCCGACCAGGCCCGAACCGATCTGGGTGGCCAGCCGGATGCGCTGCGCCTCGCCGCCGGAGAGCGTCCCGGCCGCGCGGTCCAGCGACAGGTAGTCCAGGCCGACGTCGAGCAGGAAGCCCAGCCGCGCCTGCACCTCCTTGAGCACCCGCCCGGCGATCATCTGCTCGCGCGGGCCGAGCACCAGCCCGTTCAGGAACGCGGCGCACTCGCTTACGCTCAGCGCGCTGACCTCAGCGATGGACAGCTCACCGAACTCGTCGTTGTCCATCGTCACGGCCAGGATCTCGGGCTTGAGCCGGGTGCCGTCGCACGCGGGGCACGGCACGTCCCGCATGTAACCCTCGTACTTCTCGCGGGCGTAGTCGGACTCGGTCTGCTCCAGCCGCCGCTCCAGGAACGGGATGACGCCCTCGTAGTTGGCGTAGTAGGAGCGGGTCCGCCCGTAGCGGTTCTTGTACCGGACGTGCACCTGGTCGTTGGTGCCGTGCAGCACCGCCTTCTTTACCTTGGTGGACAGCTGCCGCCACGGCGCGTCCATCCGGAAGCCGATGGCCTCCGACAACGAGGTCAGCAGGCGGGTGAAGTACTCCGCGGTGTGCCCGCCCGCCCACGGAGCGATCGCGCCGTCGGCCAGCGACAGGTCCTCGTCCGGCACTACCAGCTCGGGGTCGACCTCCTTGCGGATGCCCAGCCCCGCGCACTCCGGGCACGCGCCGTAGGGCGAGTTGAACGAGAACGACCGCGGTTCCAGCTCGTCCACGCCCAGCGGGTGGCTGTTGGGGCACGCCAGGTTCTCGGAGAACTTCCGCTCCCGGTTCGGGTCGTCCTCGTCGAGGTCGATGAACTCGATCAGCACGAGGCCATCGGCCAGCCGCAGCGCGGTCTCCACCGAGTCGGTCAGCCGCTGCTTCGCGCTGGCCTTCACGGTTAGGCGGTCGATGACCACCGCGATGTCGTGCTTCTCCTGCTTCTTCAGCTTCGGCGGCGCGTCCAGCGAGTGCACCACGCCGTCGATGCGGGCACGCGCGTAGCCCTGCGACTGCAGCTGCTCGAACAGGTCGGCGTACTCGCCCTTGCGCCCACGCACGACCGGGGCCAGCACCTGGAACTTGGCCCGGTCGGGCATCTCCAGCACCTGGTCGACGATCTGCTGCGGGGTTTGCTTGCTGATCGCTTCGCCGCAGGTCGGGCAGTGCGCCTTGCCCGCCCGCGCGTACAGCAGTCGCAGGTAGTCGTACACCTCGGTGATGGTGCCCACCGTCGACCGCGGGTTGCGGTTGGTGGACTTCTGGTCGATCGACACCGCCGGGGACAGGCCCTCGATGAAGTCCACATCGGGCTTGTCCATCTGACCGAGGAACTGCCGGGCGTAGGCGGACAGCGACTCAACGTAGCGGCGCTGCCCCTCCGCGAAGATGGTGTCGAAGGCCAGGCTGGACTTCCCGGAGCCCGACAGCCCGGTGAACACGATCAGGCTGTCACGGGGCAGGTCGAGGTCGATCCCGCGCAGGTTGTGCTCACGGGCGCCGCGAACGACAAGGCGGTCAGCCACTGTGATCCCTTCGAAAAGTTCTGGTGTTGACGTGGACGCGCGCCGACTGCAAGCGGTGCATCGGCAGGTACGCGACGCCGCCCCCACATGGTATTCGGGGCCCCTGACAGACCCGGATCGCGTGCGGCGCGCAGTCCGCGCAACACCTACCCACCCACTCGGACGAGTGACATGCGGGCAGGTCGACCGCGGCTCCTCCGACGATACGCAAATTCCCCCGGAATGGGCACTGTCGCCGCTGTGGCCTGCGCAATTAAGCTCGACACTTCACCGGTCACGAAACACCCCCTGCATGCAGAGGTTCACTCATGGCTGACATCGCCCTCGGGACCGGTGGCCGCAGCAGTGCCCAACCGGCGGCCGCCGCGCACCTCGCCCACCAGGTCACCGCCCGACTGGCAGCCGTCGAGCGGGCCAGCAGTCGGCTGCTGAACATCGTCGCCGAACTGGATGAGCTGTCCGTGCGCCAGCCCAGTCTGCTGCCCGGCTGGAGCAGGGCGCACGTCATCACGCACCTGGCGCGCAACGCCGACGGCTTCCACAACCTGCTGATCTGGGCGCGGACCGGGATCGAGCATGCGATGTATGCCAGCGGCGAAGACCGGGACAAGGCCATCTCCGAAGGAGCGGTGCGCAGCCAACGGCTGCTGCTGGAGGACCTGGCGGCGTCCTGCGAGCGCTTCGCCCACGCCGCCAACGCGCTGCCGGCCTCCGCATGGACGGCGGAGATCGCCGACGCGGTCGGCGACCCGATGCCCGCGCACCACATGCTGCGCCTGCGCCTGCTGGAGGTCTGGGCGCATCTGGTCGACCTCGATCACGACGTCGATTTCGCCGACATCCCGCAGCCGGACGCCGAGCAGTTGCTGGAGGACGTGGTGCAGCAGTTCGGCGGTCGGCCAGACGTGCCGGCGCTATCGGTGGAGGTCGGCTTCGGCGACCACCAGCGGACCTGGGACCTGCGCGGGACCACCTCGCCGCCGAGCCGGGTGCGCGGCGAGCCGGGCCCAATGCTCGGCTGGCTGCTGGGCCGCACCGGCCCGGACGGGCTGGACGGCGACTTCCCGGACCTCCCGCACTGGCTCTGAGGACTGCCGTTTCAGCGGTTCACCGACCGCGAGCGCTCCTGGGTGCACAGTCACGGCGCCTGAAAAGGCAAAACCGGCGATCTGCGGCCGTGCTGGCGGGAAAAGCGCGGAGCGGCGGCGCCCGCCGCGGCCTGCCGTTGCGTCCACGGTGAACGCTCGCGCTGCTCGGTTCCGCGGCGCTGCCGTTCTGAGCACCCGGTCGAGCTGCGCGAAGGCCCCGAAAGCGCGACTCTGGCGGTGGACACGTCAGAGAGCAACTTGAGGGGGCGCACGATGTCCAGTCCGCAAACCGGGCCCGAGTCCCAGGCGAAGGCCGAGGGGACGACAACACCCAAGCAGACCACAGCACCTGAGCAGCAGAAGCAGTGGGCGATGGCGCCTGCAGCGCCAGCTGGCGCGATGTCCGGGTGGATGGCGTTCGCCGGCTCGCTGATCGCGATCGTCGGAGTCTTCAACATCATCGGCGGCGTCACCGCGCTGCTCCGGCCCGCCTACTACCTCGTCGGAACAGCTCAGTTGCTGGTCTTCGACTTCAACGCGTGGGGCTGGTTCTTGCTGGGGCTGGGCATCGTGCAGGTGGCGGCCGGCGTCGGCTGCCTGTACGGGCAGATGTGGGCGCGGATGACCGGCATCGGTCTGGCCGCGCTGAGCGCGATCGCACACCTGGCCTTCCTCGCCGCGTTCCCGCTCTGGTCGGTGCTGGTGATCGCGCTGTGCGTGCTGGTGATCTACGGCCTGATGGTGCCCCACAGGGAAGCGACCGTCTGACCGGCGATCATCCGTCGGGGCCGCGAGCCGGGGCGTTAGGCTCGGCTCGTGGAGCCTCAAGGACAGTACACCGGACACGTCGAACCGGGCGGCGCCCCGGCGCGGCGCGAGCTAGACGCGCTGACCATCACCAAGATCTCGGTCGGCCCGATGGACAACAACGCGTACCTGCTGGTGTGCCGCCGCACCGGTGACGCGCTGCTGATAGACGCCGCCAACGATTCGCAGCGGCTGGCCGACCTGCTCGGCCATGACGCGCAGCGCCCGCGGCTGCGCACCATCGTGACCACCCACCAGCACGCCGACCACTGGCAGGCCCTCGGCGCGGTCGCCGGCCAGACGGGGTGCTTCACGCTGGCGCACCCGGCCGACGCCGGGGCGCTGCCGGTGCCCCCGGACCGCCTGGTCGAGCACGGCGACACCATCGATGTCGGCGAATCCCAGCTGTCGGTGATCCACCTGCGCGGCCACACCCCGGGTTCGATCGCCCTGCTTTACCGCGCCCCGAACGCACACCCGCACCTGTTCACCGGCGACTCCCTGTTCCCCGGGGGCGTCGGCAAGACGAGCTCCGCGGAGAACTTCCGGTCACTGATCGACGACGTGGAAAACCGGATCTTCGCAGAGCTGCCGGACGACACCTGGTTCTATCCCGGACACGGCGACGACTCGACGCTGGGCGCGCAACGCCCCAAGCTCGCCGAGTGGCGGGAGCGCGGCTGGTGACAACTGACGTCACGACCTAAGTCGAGCGGGTGCACCGGCTGCGCGAAATGGCTGGGCTCGGACGCCGACGACTTCACCATGATCACCACGGATGGCCAGCAGATGACCGTCGGCGACCTCTTCGGGCTCTCTCCGGCGCGCGGAACGCGGCACCGGTCCTGGGCATCGAGGTCGACGAGGTCACCGTAGCTTCGGACGCGGCCGATCTCGTGGTGGTGCACTTCCGCGAAACCCACCAGCACGAGGGCAGGACCACCCGGCGCAGGACCACGGCGGTCCTGCGCCGCACACGGCAGGACATCCGCCAGCGCCACCCCACGAGACGGCGGTAGCGGGCTGAAGCCGCCTCCCGTGAGCCTTTCGGGGGGTGCCGTGGCGGCCCCGAAAGGCTCACGGGGATCTTGCCGGGTGTTCGGCCCAGTACTGGCGGATCAGGACCTTCAGGGCAGCCGCGATGGGCAGCGCCGTCAGCGCGCCGAGGACCCCGGCCAGCGCAGCACCGAGCAGGATCGCGAGGAACGCGCCGAGAGGGCTCAGCTCCACCGTCTTGGCGAAGATGCGCGGCGCGATCAGGTAGTTCTCCACCATCTGGTACAGGCAGAAGAAGATCAGGGTCGCCACCGCCAGCCAGAGGCTTTGGCTCAGGGCGACGGAAATCCCCACCAGCGACGCCAGCGTCGCCCCGACCTGCGGTATCGCGTCGAGCACCGCGACGACCAGTGCCAGCAGCACCGGGTAGGGCACGCCGGCGATGAGGAAGAACAGGTACGACACGACCCCAGCGCACAGGCAGACCCCGGCTTGCCCGGTGACGTAGCCGCCGACACGGCCCATCGCGGCGTGCAGCGCCTCGGCCCGACCCGGGTGGCCGACCGCGCCGCGCTGCACGGCGGCTGCCATCCGGGGCATCGCCAGCGAGAAGTAGACCATCAGCGCCCCTGCGGTGCAGGCGGCGAAGATGCCCCCCAGAAATGCTCCGATCGCGGCGAATCCTGCCGCCAGGGTGCTCGTCACCACGTTCGAGATGGCGCTGACGGTGTTCTTCAGCTGCTCCTGAACGCTCGGGTCGTCGAGGTGCTTTCGCAGCGCGGTGCCGCCACCGAACTTCGCGCCGATGCTGGAGAGGTATTCCGGGATGTGCGCGGCGAGCTGCCCGAGCTGGCCCACGGCAGGCACCACTGCGAGCAGCACCAGCGCGCCGACCACCAGCGCGATCCCCAAGACCAGCACCAGCAGCGCCAACCCGCGCCGCCAACCGTGCCGGTGCAGCCACACGACGACCGGTTCCACACCGAGTGCCAGGAAGAAACCCAGGAAGATCAGGACTAGCATCTCGCGAACGTTGAAGGCCAGCACCGCGAAGACCCCGACCAGCAGGTAAACGCAGGCGATCTTCGCGTGGTCGAGGAGCGTGAGCCCCGGTCGGTCGCTCGTGGTGCTCGCCGGGACCTCGCCGTCGTCGGAACCGGTCATGCCAGCCACCTCCCCGGCCGAGGTCCGGCGGACGCATCAAACGCTTTTCGCAGTACAGCCGCTGCCCGGCCATCATGCACGGCGCGGAAACACCAACGAGTGAAAGCTCATCGCGGTCAGGACGTCGCGCCGGCGCGACAATTTCGTCGCCTCCCGCGACGGCCTGCTAGTAATAACGCTCGCGTGAGCGTTGAACCCTGTTGACTTCATTGGTAGTCGTCGCGACGCCGGGTACCGGCATGTTGGTCGCCGGGCCTTTCCCACGACACCTTCGCGGGGGCGTTCGTCACAGTCGGCGCCGAACTCGCCTTCACCGAAGCAGAGCCGCCGACCGTGGGCCTCCGGCTTGCCGTCGCCAGCCCGGAAGGCCCACACCGCCTTCACTCTTTCGGGTTTGGGTTGGGGGGCACGGGGGCGAGTAGGCGGTTCTACTGGGCGAGCTGGGTACGCCCAAGCTCCGCGTGGAATCGCTCAGGTCCGAGGAGAACCGATGGCCACTTTGACCGCCTGGAAATTCGACAGTCCGGAAGGCGCCGAGGCAGCGGTGCAGAAGCTACAGGCCCTGCAGAAGGAGCAGTTGATCACCATCCACGACGCGGCCACCGTGACGTGGCCGGAGTCGGCGAAGAAGCCGAAGACTCGGCAGCTGCACGACCTGACCGGGGGCGGCGCGCTCGGCGGCATGTTCTGGGGCCTGCTGTTCGGGTTGATCTTCTTCGTGCCGATCCTCGGCGCCGCCATCGGGGCCGCGACCGGGGCGTTGGCGGGCTCGTTGACGGATGCGGGCATCGATGACGACTTCATCGACGAGACGCGGAGCAAGGTGGTGCCCGGTACCTCGGCGCTGTTCCTGCTCAGCGACAACGCGGTGCTGGACAGGGTCAAAGAGCGCTTCCCGGGCGGTCACGCCGAACTCATCCACACGAACCTGTCCAACGAGCAGGAAGCGGCGCTGCGCCACGCCTTCGAGGAAACCGAGGCGAATCCCGCCGGCTGAGGCGCGCGAGCGACAGCCACCCCGGAGCCCGCTGCCGATCGGACTCCGGGGATTTTCACCTCGATCTCCGTCCACATGAGACTTCCGCGCCCTCCGGGGGTTCTGTAATGACCGGCCAGCACGTCCGCTCCAAGCAACGAAACCGCCCGTGGTTGCGCATCTTCGGCATCGGTTTGCTGCTGTGGGTGCTGACCGTCGTCGTGACCGGCCTGACCGGGAACACGAACCTGGTGCCTACCGTCGTGCTCCTGGGCAGCTTCCTGGTTCCCGTCACCTTCGTCGTCTGGCTAACCCAACGCCCGTCGCCCGACTTCTCCGCGGGCCGCGTCATCGAGGCGTTCATCGTCGCCGGCGTGCTCGGCGTGCTGGCCGCGTCGCTGCTGGAGACCTACCTGCTGGCGCCGTCGGTGTGGATGTACCTCGGCGTCGGGCTCATCGAGGAACTCGTCAAGGCACTGGCGCTGATATACATCGCGCGTGGCATGGCCCAGCGGACCCTCCGGGACGGGCTGGTGCTCGGCGCCACCGTCGGATTCGGCTTCGCAGCATTCGAAAGCGCCGGTTACGCTTTCAACGCGCTGATCACCATCCACGGTCTTTCCCTGTGGCAGGTGGTGGAGACCGAGATCCTGCGGGGCGTCCTCGCCCCGGTCGGGCACGGGCTCTGGACGGCCATCCTCGGCGGGGCCCTGTTCGCGGCCACCCGCAACGGCCGATGGCGCATCACCGGCCGCGTGGTGCTGGCCTACCTCGGTGTCGTCGTCCTGCACTCGCTGTGGGATTCCATGCACGGCATCGCCCTGCTGCTGGTGATGGCACTGACCGAAACGCCCCGCCAGCACCTGCTGCTCCAGCTCGGCCACGTGCCCGAGCCGACCGTTTTGCAGACGCACCTCTTCACCCTTATCAACTGGGTCGGGCTGATCGTCGTGTCCGTGCTCGGGCTGGCTTGGCTGGGCTCAATGCGCCACCGGTCCCAGGGCATTGAGCCGTATCCGCCCGCGACGGCCCAACCCGAGTCGGGGCAGTAGTCCTCGACCGGGTCAGGGCGTCACGATCGGGAAATTCGGGTCGGGTTCGTCCACTAGGTCGACCAAGCGGCCGAGGGTGGCGCGGTCGCCCCGGTAGTCGATGCCTTCCGGCTGCTGACCGTCGATCAGCCCGAGCAGCTGGGCCTTCGTCAGGGTGAGGGCGAGTTCGGCTGGTTCGTCGTCCCGGACGGGTTCCTGGCTCAGCGCGCCGTTGGACAGCGTCGTGCGCACGTGCTCGTCGACGTCCGTGACGTGCCAGTCGATGACCAGCCGGGTGTCGGCGGCGCGCGGCCCGTCGACCCGGATCGCCACCGAATCGAGGATCTGCTCGACCGTCAACGCCGCGGTCATGCCGCCGGAGATGCTGACCTGCGTCGGGACGATTCCACTTCGGAGCTCGTGCGCCCCGGTGAGGTAGTAGTTGCGCCACGTCGCGTTCTCCGAGCCGAACCCGAGCCGCTGGTAGGTGTCCGCAAGCAGCTCCTTGGCGGCGGCGTGGTCCGGCTCGGCGAACACGGCGTGATTGAGGAGCTGCGCGGCGAACCGGAGGTCCCCAGCCGATGCGTACTCGCGGGCCTTCTCCACGACCCGGTCCACGCCGCCGATGCACTCGACGTAGCGCTTCGCCGCCTCCGTCGGCGGGTGCTCCCAGAGCGAGGCCGGATTGCCGTCGAACCAACCCATGTAGCGCTGGTACACCGCCTTGACGTTGTGGCTGACCGAGCCGTAGTAGCCGCGCGCGTGCCAGGCGTTGTCCAACGCCGGGGGGAGTTCGATCCGCTCGGCGATCTCCAAGCCCGTGTAGCCCAGGTTGGTCAGGCGCAACGTCTGGTCGTGCAGGTAGGCGTAGAGGTCGCGCTGCTCGGTCAGGAACTGCCGGACCCGTTCTCCGCCCCAGGTGGGCCAGTGGTGGGAGGCGAACGCCACGTCGGTGTGCTCGCCGTAGCGGGCGATGGTCTCCGTGAGGTAGCGCGACCACATCCGGGCGTCGCGGACCTCGGCGCCGCGCAAGGTGAGGACGTTGTGCATGTTGTGGGTCGCGTTCTCCGCGAGGCACAGCGCGCGGTGCTCCGGGAAGTAGAAGTTCATCTCCGCCGGCGCCTCGGTGCCCGGCGTGAGCTGGAACTGAATGCGCACCCCATCAAGTGTTTCCTCCTGCCCGGTGTGAGTGATGTGCGCTGTAGGCGGGATCAGCGAAACTCGGCCCGTCGACACGTTCTGCCCGAGCCCGGTGCCGACCTGCCCGTCCGGCTTCTTCGGCAGCAAAATCCCGTACTGGTAGGTGCCTCGCCGTGCCATCGCGATGCCGGCGTAGACGTTCTCCGACACGGCGTGCGCCATGAACCCCGCCGGTGCCAGGACCGGCACCTCGCCGGACACCACGCCTTCGACACCGCCGAAGTGGTCGACGTGGGAGTGTGTGTAGATCACCGCGGTGACCGGGCGCTCCCCGCGGTGCTTCCGGTACAGGGCCAGCGCCGCCGCGGCAGTCTCGACCGACACCAGCGGGTCGATCACGATCACCCCGCGCTCGCCTTCGACCAGGGTCATGTTCGACAGGTCGAGCCCGCGGACCTGGTAGATCCCCGCAACGACCTCGTAGAGTCCCTGCTTGGCGCAAAGCTGGGACTGCCGCCACAGGCTGGGATCGACCGTCGCCGGGCAGCCGTCGGACAGGAAGTCGTACGCGTCGTTGTTCCACACGCCGCGCCCACGGTCGTCCTGCACCGCGCCGGGCTTTAGCGCGGCGATGAAACCGCGGTCGGCGTCGTCGAAATCAGCATGATCGGACAAGGACGGCTCACTCACAGGACACTCCTGGAACATCTCGCGCGGATCCCGAGTGCCGACTCGCGCTCCGGGCCATCGGGTTCCAGTACAACCGCTGGGCGGTATGACCGCATCGCGAACAGCGCGAGCAGCCGTGGACCAGGCAGGGGCGTCCGAACATGCCTGCGATGGGGTCGCCGGCGACCTACGCTTGCTGCGTGACCGGACGGGTGGAGGGTCGGCGATGAGCGAAGGCGTCACGTTGGACGTCGGGGGCACCGAGGTTTCGGTATCGCACCCCGACAAGGTCTTCTTCAGCGAGCGCGGCGAGACGAAGCTCGACCTGGTCCGCTACTACCAGGCCGTCGCCGGTCCGCTGCTGGGCACCTTGCAGGGTCGGCCGCTGCTGCTGGAGCGGTATCCGGACGGCGCCAGCGGCAAGTCCTTCTTCCAGAAGCGGGTGCCGAAGTCCGCCCCGCCGTGGCTGCAGACCACCGTCGTCGCCACCCCGAACGGCACCACCAGCGACGCACTCGTCGCCGCCGACCTGGCGCACATCCTCTGGGCCGTGAACCTCGGGTGCCTGGGATTCCACGTCTGGCCGTACCACGCCGATACCCCGGAGATCGCCGACGAGCTGCGCATCGACCTCGACCCCTCCCCCGGCGTCCGGTACCCGCAGGTGCTGGAGGCCGCCGCGGCCACCCGGGAACTGCTCGCCGAGCAGGGCATCGAGGCGCACGTGAAGACGTCCGGATCTCGGGGCCTGCACATCTACGTTTCGCTGCAACCGCGTTGGAACAGCTACGAGGTTCGGGCCGCGGCGGTGGCGTTGGCCCGCGAGCTGGAGCGCCGCCACCCCGCCCTCATCACCGCGCAGTGGTGGAAGGAGGAGCGGGGCTCCCGGGTGTTCGTCGACTTCAACCAGAACGCCCCGCACAAGACTGTTTTCGGCGCATGGTGCGTCCGGCCCCGGGTGGGGGCGCAGGTGTCGACCCCGATGGACTGGGACGAACTCGCCTCGGCCGAGCCCAGCCAACTCACCATCGCGACGGTGCCGGGCCGGGTCGCGGAGCGCGGCGACCCGTGGGCCGACCGGCGGCCGCAGTCGATCGAGTCGCTGCTGGAGCAGTCGCAGCGGGACATGGCCAGTGGACTGCAGGACGCGCCGTGGCCGCCGGTGTACCCGAAGCAGCCCAACGAGCCGCCCCGCGTTGCCCCGAGCCGCGCCAAGAAGTCCTGACCGGCGTCACCTCACCAACTTCGCGCGCACCAGGAAAGCCCTGTTGATCAGCACCGCGTCACGGGTTGAGTCGCGCAATCCCCTGGACGGCGCCGGAACCACCGCCGGGAAATCAACCGGTTTAACGATGCCCGGGGCCGTGCCGTGGGCTCACTCGACGGCGGTGGTGAGCTGGTGGCGGCGGTAGTGGCCCGGGGCCGTGCCGTGGGCCCGCTTGAAGGCCTTGGCGAACGCCTATTCCGAGGCGTAGCCGACCTCTTTCGCGATCAGCGACAACGCCGCGTCGGTTGCGCGCAAGCGACGGGCCCCGGTGATCATCCGCCACCGGGACAAGTTAGGTCAGCGGCGGCTCGCCAACCAGTGCCGTGAAGCGGCGGGAGAAGGTCGCCCGCGACATCCCGACCCTCGCGCCGAGCTCCTCGACCGTCCACTGGTGAGCCGGTTCGTCGTGCATCGCGGTCAGCGCGGCGGTGATCGCCCGGTCCTGGAACACCGACGCCCATCCCGTGATCCGGTCGTCGTCTGCCGGCTCGTCGAACCAGGTGCGCAGCGTGCTCTTCACCGTGTTCCCCGTGGTCGTAGGGCTTTACATGGCCGGTCGCCGGGCGCGGCTGGCCCACTGGGTCGAGCGCGCCGAACGAGCCGAGAGGGAGCGGGCCCTAATCGCCGACCGGACCCGCGCCGAGGAGGGCGCCCGCATCGCTGGCGAGATGCATACCGCGACGCTTCCCGCCGCCTGAGTCCGGAAGAATCCACAGTGGCCGGGCAGCCAGCCGCGGTGCTTCGCGGTCAGCCCAGCGCTTCGGCGACGATGCGTGCGGTGTCGGCGTGCAAACCGTTGTTCACCTCGTCGTCCTTCCTCGGCCGGGTGGTCAGGACCGCGATGACGATCGGGTGACCCTTGTCCGTCCAGGTCACCGCCACGTCGTTGCCCGAGGCGTAGTCGCCGGTGCCGGTCTTGTCGCCAGTGCGCCAGGTCGGCGGCAGGCCCGCGCGGATCCGCTTGCCGCCGGTGGTGTTTGCGAACAGCCACCCGGTCAGCCGGTCGCGCTCGAGCCCGCCGAGGGCGTCGCCCACCACCAGCGCCCGGTAGGCCGCGGCGATTCCGGCCGGAGTGGTGGTGTCGCGCTCATCGCCGGGGATCGCCGTGTTGAGGTCCGGTTCCCAGCGGTCCAGGCGGGTGCTGCCGTCACCGATCGAGCGCGCGAACGGGGCGATCGTCGCCGGGCCGCCGAGCTCCGCGAGCAGCAGGTTGGCCGCCGTGTTGTCGCTGCGGGTGATCGCCGCGGCGCACAGCTCGTGAACCATCATGCCGGTGCCCGCACTCGGCTTCGTGATCGGCGAGCCGGCCACCAGGTCGGCCTCGGTGTATCGGATCATCTTGTCGAAGTAGCCGCTGCCCAGCCCGTGTTCGCGCAGGAGGGCGGCAACCGCGTAGGTCTTGAACGTCGAGCACATCGCGAACCGCTCGTCGAAGCGGTGCCCCAGAACCTGTCCGGTGTGGACGTTGACCGCGAACAGCCCCAGCCGGGCGTCGTAGCGGAGCTCCAGGTCGGCGAACACCGGGGCATACTTGCCGTTCGGGGCGGGCCCCGCGCCGCCGGGTGCTGCCGCCACGCCGCTGGAACCGCACGCGGCCACCACCGGGCCGGTCAGGAACGCGCCAAGAAGCGCTCGCCGACCAACGCGGGTTTCGTTGTGCTGCAAGGAAGTATTCCTTTCGGGTTGGTCTGCCGGACGAGCCGGCCTGCCGCCCAATGAAGCAGCCCCCGGCCGATAACGCCAATCCGCGCCGTCCTCTCGCGCGATAGCGGATCGATATGGACCCAGCTGCCGGGCGCCGCGCCGGCGCTGATCGCCCGCTCCGACGCTGGGCTCAGCGGCTTCCCGTGCACCCATCCTTGGGCACCGGCGTCGGCGAGGACCTCTCGGATGCGGCGTTCGACCGCGTTCACTTCGACGGCTCCGGCCGCAGCGCGTCCTCGACCGCCGCGAGCACATCGTCGGGTGGCGCGGACTCCTTCCAAACCAGTCCCGCGCCCGCGAGGCGAGGTCATCCCCAGCGGTCGGCACGCGGGTCACACCGGGCGCTTGCAGCGACGGGTCGGCGGTGAGCGCGAAGGCACGCCCGGCGGCCACGGCGGTCAACGCGTCGCGGTCACCCGCCGCGGGCAGGAACTCCGGGTCCATCCCCTTGCTTCGCAATGTGTCCACGAGCAGGTCGAACTCCGCCGTCCCGCGGCTGCGCGGCGCGGTCGCGCAGGCCAGGCTGGCCAGCGCGCGCAGCGACTGCTCGCGGCGCGCCGCAGGGTGGTCGGCGGGCACCAGCAGCGGACGCGGGATCTTCCGGATCGACGAGCAGGGCCAGCGACAGCAGGTTCGCCACAGACGTTTCAATCGACCAGGACGGTCAGCGGTATCAGGACCACCAGACCGAGGAGCACTATCGCGGCAGCGATCTCCGACTTCGAAGCGAGCACCATGACCAGCGCGCCCGCCAGGAACACCAGCCGCGCCGATGGTCGCCCACCTCCGTTGGGCGGGACGAACGGTCCGTTCCCTTCACAGCCACCTTCCAAGGCCGCCTCTACCGCACCCGAGAAGCCCTTCGCCTTGATCATCCACTGTAGATGGACAGGTCAGTCCTTCTTCTTCTCGTCCTCATCGATGATCTCGGCGTCGACCACGTCCTCGTCCGCCTGCTTCGCCTGGTCGTCGCCGCTGGTGTCGGCCGCGGCCTGCTGCTGGTGGCCGTAGATGGCCTGGCCGATGGCCTGCGAGCTCGCGGCGAGGTGGTCGACGGCCGAACGGATCTTGTCGACGTCGTCGCCCTTGAGAGCCTCGTTGACGTCCTTGATCGCGTCCTGCACCTGCGTCCGGGTGTCGGCCGGGATCTTGTCGGCGTTGTCGGTGAGCACCTTCTCCGTCTGGTAGACCAAGGTCTCGGCCTGGTTGCGGATCTCGGCCTCCTCGCGGCGCTTGCGGTCCTCGTCGGCGTGCGCCTCGGCGTCCTTGACCATCCGGTCGATGTCGTCCTTCGGCAGCGCCGAACCGCCGCTGATCTTGATGGACTGCTGCCGACCAGTGCCGAGGTCCTTGGCGTTGACGTGCACGATGCCGTTGGCGTCGATGTCGAAGGTGACCTCGATCTGCGGCATGCCGCGCGGCGCCGGCGGAAGACCGGTGAGCTCGAACATGCCGAGCTTCTTGTTGTGCGCGGCCATTTCCCGCTCCCCCTGGAAGACCTGGATCATCACCGACGGCTGATTGTCCTCGGCGGTGGTGAAGGTCTCGGAGCGCTTGGTCGGGATGGTGGTGTTGCGCTCGATGAGCTTGGTCATGATGCCGCCCTTGGTCTCGATGCCCAGCGACAGTGGCGTGACATCGAGCAGCAGGACGTCCTTGACCTCACCGCGCAGCACTCCGGCCTGCAGTGCGGCACCCACGGCGACGACCTCGTCGGGGTTGACGCCCTTGTTCGGCTCCTTGCCGTCGGTGAGCTCGCGGACCAGGTCCGTCACGGCCGGCATCCGCGTCGCGCCGCCGACCAACACCACGTGGTTGATGTCGCCGACCTTGATCCCGGCGTCCCGGATCGCGTTGTTGAACGGCTTGCGGCAGCGCTCCAACAGGTCGGAGGTGATGCGCTCGAACTCGGCGCGGGAGAGCGTCTCGTCCAGGAACAGCGGGTTCTTGTCCGCGTCGACGGTGATGTACGGCAGGTTGATGCTGGTCTGCGAAGAGCTGGACAGCTCGATCTTGGCCTTCTCGGCGGCTTCCTTGATCCGCTGCATGGCCATCCGGTCCTTGGTCAGGTCGAGGCCCGACGAAGCCCGGAATTTGTCCACCAGCCACTCGACGACCCGCTCGTCCCAGTCGTCACCACCGAGGTGGGTGTCCCCCGAGGTGGCCTTGACCTCGACCAGGCCTTCGCCGACTTCCAGCAGGGAGACGTCGAAGGTGCCGCCACCGAGGTCGAACACCAGGATGGTCTGCTCCTTCTCGCCCTTCTCCAGGCCGTAGGCCAGCGCCGCAGCTGTGGGTTCGTTGATGATCCGCAGCACGTTGAGGCCGGCGATCTGCCCGGCCTCCTTGGTCGTCTGCCGCTGCGAGTCGTCGAAGTACGCGGGCACCGTCACCACCGCGTCGGTCACGTCCTCCCCCAGGTAGGACTCGGCGTCCCGCTTGAGCTTCATCAGCACGCGGGCGCTGATCTCCTGCGCTGTGTAGGTCTTGTCGTCGATCTGGACCTTCCAGTCGGTGCCCATGTGCCGCTTGACCGACCGGATGGTGCGGTCCACGTTCGTGACCGCCTGGTTCTTGGCAGGCTGCCCCACCAGCAGGTCGCCGTTCTTGGCGAAGGCCACCACCGACGGCGTGGTCCGGGAACCCTCGGAATTGGCGATCACCGTGGGTTCGCCGCCTTCCAGCACGGCCACCACCGAGTTCGTCGTTCCCAGGTCGATTCCAACCGCGCGCCCCATCACGCACTCCTCTCCGACCCGCCGCAATGCGAGTCCTGCGAGGCCGACACCTTCAGTATGGGAAGCCCCCACCAACGCGTCCACCTGGGCAAGGGCCGACCGGCACGTGAGGGATATCCCTGCTGTTGCGCGGTGGGGGGAGGCCACCCATCGTTGGGCTGGGTGCCCCGGCCGGCGGGAATCAGCGTGGTGCTCGCCGTGACCGGTGCGGTGCGAGATCCTTCGATGCCCGTGGCGCTGCGCGAGGCCTGCCGCCAGGCGTGCGCCGCGCACCTCCGAGTGGTCGCGGAAGGTCGCCGTCACCGCTGGGGACGACGTGCTCGCCACCACCGAGCACGTGGTGAGGGCCGTTCTGCCGCCCGAAGGCTGGACCCATTGCGGGCCGTTGCAGTACCGGTGGCGCGACGACAACGTTGTCGCCCGGGGCGTGCCCATCAGGTTGACACTGATCACGGCTTCGCAGACGACGCAGCGCGGGATCGTCGACCGCCGCCCCATCCGACCGGACCGGCTCACCCCATCGAACCGGACCGGCTCACCGTCCGCCATCGGCCTCCCGGACGTGCCGGTGTCTCCGGCCACCGCCGGCCGCCCTGCTGCGCCTGCTGGATGCTCTCCCAGCGGAGTACCTGCCGCAGGTGCGGTTGCCCGTGCCCGGGTCGCCGGACCTGGTCACCGCCGGCGCGCTGCGCACTGTCCGGTTCGGTGCTGCCCGCCAGCCATCCGGCGCCTCGCCGAGTTCGGCGGTGGCTGGCGAACCGGGCCGGCCGAGCGCAGGCCGTGGGGCAACCTTGTTGCCGAGGGCGGCGTGAGATGGGCATGTCGCATTCCGTGCCTGATCCCGCAGGACGTACCAACAGGGCACGTAGCGCTCGGCAGGCCCAGCGTGCGTTGCGGCAGCACCGGCGCGACTGCTCTGACCACGGGCGCAGGTGGCGACTCGCGAGAAGAATCGGCGAGCTTTTCGGCGAGTTCCTCGCCGAGGCGCTTTTGGCGTCGGTGGCGCTGGCGTTGTTCGCCGGCGTGCTGGCAGCAGGTGCCTGGGGTTGGCAGCACAGTCCTGCCGCAACGGTCGTCCTGTTGGCGGGGATCGTCCTCTTCCTGGCCTTCGGCGTGCACCAACTCGCTACCCGGCGAGCCGGGCAGCGGAAACGGCGACGTCTTGCCGCTGCGGCGGTCGGCACCGTCGTCTTCGTTCTCGTCTGGGCGATGCATCTCGTGCTCTACCTGCTCCCGCCATGATCGGGAGATGCCTGGCCGCCAATCGCGGCCTTCAGGGCTTCGTCGGTGAGCACGCCCGGACGATCAGGTGGTCCGGGGTGGTGGCGTGCGTGGCGCCAACTTCTTCTCCACAGCGTGGTTCTGGTTCTCGGTCACCGGTTCGACCGCGACGATCTGCGCGGCTCCGGCCAACCTGGCGTCCTGGATCACCGAGCTCCCGACGCCGCCGCAGCCAACGACGACCACAGTGGACCCCGGCTCGACCTGCGCGGTGTTGAGCACCGCACCGACGCCGGTGAGCGCGCCGCAGTCGATGAGCGCGCCAATCTCGAACGGCACGTCCTTCTCGATCTGCTGCGCACCACCGCCGACCGCGACGGCGACGAATACGTGATCAACGGCCAGAAGATGTGGACCAGCCTCATCTCGTACGCGGACTACGTGTGGTTGGCCTGCCGCACCGACCGCGACGCGAAGAAGCACCGCGGCCTGAGCATCCTGATCGTGCCCACCGCCGCGCCCGGCTTCTCCTGGACCCCGGTGCACACCGTCGCCGGGCCGTCCACCAGCGCCACCTACTACCAGGACCTGCGCGTGCCGACGTCGGCACTAGTGGGTGCCGAGAACCAGGGCTGGCCGCTGATCACCAACCAGCTCAACCACGAGCGCGTAGCGCTCACCTCATCGGCCCCGCTGCGGCTGGCGCTGGACGAGGTGCTGGAGTGGGCCCGCGAAACGCGGCTCGCCGACGGGCGACGCGTCCTGGACCAGGAATGGGTGCGGCGCCACCTGGCCCGCGTGCACGCCGGGGTGGAGT
Source organism: Saccharopolyspora sp. NPDC000995 (assembly GCF_053599315.1). Taxonomy (NCBI): domain Bacteria; kingdom Bacillati; phylum Actinomycetota; class Actinomycetes; order Pseudonocardiales; family Pseudonocardiaceae; genus Saccharopolyspora; species Saccharopolyspora sp. NPDC000995. The sequence continues at coordinate 44,542 of NZ_JBSFLZ010000021.1, read as the reverse complement.
TCCTCAAGCTGGTCAACTGGAAGATCGCCGCCACCGTCGAGGAGCAGCCCGCGCCGGCCACCGCGTCCGCGACCAAGGTGTACGGCACGGAGTTCGCCATCGAGGCCTACCGGCTGCTGATGGAGGTGCTCGGGAGCGCCGCATACGTGCGCAGCGGCTCGCCGGGCGCCGTGCTACGCGGCCGGATCGAACGCATGCACCGCTCGTCGCTGATCCTGACCTTCGGCGGCGGAGCCAACGAGGTGCAACGGGACATCGTCGCGGCGGTCGGCCTCGGCCTCCCCCCGGCCAAGCGCTGACCCACCGCGGCGGCGGAGTTGCCGGTTTCGCACGAAATCGTTAACTCCCGAGAGCGCTCAGTGGTCGACGACGGGACTTCAACGGAGGAATCATGGACTTCTCGTGCACCGAGGCCCAAGGCGATCTGGCCGTGCTGACCAGGGAGATCCTCGACAATCACGCGACCGCCGATCGGCTGCGCGAAGTCGAAGAAGAGCCGGACCGCTTCGACCGTGCACTGTGGACGCGGCTTGCGCGCGCCGAGGTGCTGTCGGCCGCGCTGCCGAGCACCGCCGGAGGCGGCGGGTTCGGGTTGCTGGAGCAGTGCTCAGTGCTGATCGAGCTGGGGCGCGCGGTCGCCCCCGTGCCGTACCTCGCCTCGATCACCACGGCCGCGGCGGCGCTGGCGCAGTTCGGCAACCCGGACCAGCAACGGCACTGGGCCGTCCCGGCGGCGAGGGGCGAGCTGGTGCTTACCGCCGCGCTGGCCGAGGAGAACAACCCCGACCCGGACCGCCCCGCGTGCCGCGCCGAACGCGTGGCCGGCGGCTGGGCGGCACCAAGACCACCGTCCCGGCCGGCACCTTCGCCGACCTCGTGCTGGTTCCAGCGTCCACATCGGACGGAGCGAGGGTGTTCCTCGTCGAGCCCGAGCAGCTGTCGATCGAGCGGCAGCGCATCGTCGACGCCGACAGCGAGGCGTGGCTGGCGCTGGACGGCGTGCTGGTCGGCGACGACCGGGCGCTCGGCGAGGATTCGGCGGTGCTTGACTGGCTGCTCACGCGGGCGACCGTCGGCGCATGCGCCCACCAGGTGGGCGTCGTCGAGCGGGCGTTGGAGCTGACCAGTGAATACGCCCGCGAGCGGGTCCAGTTCGGGCGGCCGATCGGCAGCTTCCAGGCCGTCGCGCAGCGGCTGGCGGACGCGTTCATCGACGTCGAGGCCGCGCGGCTGACGCTGTGGCAGGCGGCGTGGCGCGTCGACGAGGGGCTGCCGTGCGCGGCCGAGGTCGCCACCGCGAAGTTCTGGGCCGCCGACTCCGGGCACCGGGTGGCGCACACCGCCGTCCACGTGCACGGCGGCGTCGGCATCGATCTCGACCACCGGCTGCACCGGTACTTCGTCGCGGCGAAACGGAACGAATTCTCCCTCGGCGGCGCGGCTGCGCAGTTGGGGCGGCTCGGCGACGTGCTGGTGGGCTGACCGATGACGCCAACGGTCACCGAGGTCCTGCTGGCCCGCGCCGACGACGACTGCTGCGGGCTGCGGTCCGAGGACCGCGCCGGGTCGTGGGAGCTGGTCATCGACACGTGGTCGACGCTGCCGGCCGAACATGTCGGTCGTGTCGTCAATCCCGTTCCGGCGACGCCCGAGGATCTGCTGGTGCTGGTGTTCACCTCGGGCACCAGCGGCGAGCCGAAGGCGGTCCGCTGCACGCACGGCAAGATTGCCTTCCCCTGCCGGATGCTGGCCGACTGGTTCGGCCTGTGGCAACGCCCGGGCTCCCACTACTCCCCGGTGTCCGATCAGGCCAGGTAACCTCCGTCGACGTCCAGGGCGGCACCGGCGATGAAGGATGCGCGCCGGCCCGGCCAGGAACCCGAGCCCGCCACGACCTCTTCCGGCTTGAAGCGAGCCATCGCGTTGGCCGTGCGCAGGACGTCCGCGAACGGACCGTCCGAATTCCAATGATGCGAACTAGAACTACCACAGTTCGAATCATCGCCGCTAGACTCGGGACATGGTGAGGGATCCGTCGGCGGGCAGCCAGATCGACCGGGACGTACGCAAGCTGGTGCACCAGTTCGCGCAGACCCTCGACGTCCACGTGCGCCGCGTTGCCGAGAAACTGGGCCTCACCGCATCGCAGGTCGTCGCGCTCCGCGAGCTGTCCGAGCCGATCACCGCCCGCGAGTTGGCCACCAGGATGTCCTGCGAGGCCTCCAATGCGACGTTCGTACTGGACAAGCTCGAACAGCAGGGCCTCATCGAGCGCAAGCCGCACCCGACGGACCGGCGCGCCAAGCAGATCGTGCTAACCCCGAGCGGCCGGCGCAGCCGGGCTACCGTGCTCAAGCACCTGAGCGTCCGGCCCCCGCTGATCCCGCTCACCGAAGCCCAGCAGGAAACCCTGCGCGATCTGCTGCAAGTCCTCGTTACGCCACGCTAGGCGGCCGTCGCGCAACTTTCTGTCCAATCTGGACTCCTTGTCGTGCGGCGTACCCGAAAATTGACAGTGATCACATCCAACCGGGAAATTCGAGTGCGACGTCAACCGGACCGTCGTAGCCGGAGTACACGGTTCATGTCGGATACCGCACGGAGGTAACGCAAACCTTGATGGTCGAGGAGTTCTACGCGCTGTCGGCCAGGCAGCCGACCGGACGGCTGTACCTGGTCACCGGTGACGCCCAAGAAGCCCAGGACGTGGTGCCCGAAGCATTCGCACGGGTGTGGAAGCACCCGGAAGCGCTGCTCCGCGACGGCGCACCCGAGGCGTGGGTGCGCGTCCGCCGCGCGGGTGGCCGTCAGCAGATGGCGGCGCGGATGGGCAAAATGTCGAGCGCGGAGGACCGCGGTGCCTGATCCCGGTCTCGTCCCGGTCGACCAGGTGCGCGCGGTTTTCCGCCAAACAGCCGCCGACGTCGAGCAACGCGTGTCACCGCTGCCGGCGCACGAGATCACCAAGCGCGGCCAACGGCGGCTACGGCGGCAACTGGCAGCGGACGTCGCCGGCGCGGCAGCGGCGATCATCGTCTCGCCCTCGGTGGCGGTGAACAGCCGCGATCGGCAGCCGCTGGTGCCAGCCGGTCCGTCCTCATCGCAGCTCAGCACGCCTTCCGCGGCGTTCCTGCCCCCGATCTCCGGCCCCTCGTCCACCTGGCAACCGCCCGCCTCCGCCCACACGCTGACCCCGACGGAGTTCCGATGAGTACGACCACCTTCGTTCCCATCACCGCCGCGGGCTCCGACCGCCGCGCGGTGTCGAACCAGGCGGTCCTGTTCCTGCTGTGGGCGGCGTTCTTCGCCTGCTACGCGTGGATCTCGCTGGCGCGCTACGCCGGGTACGCGTCCATGTCGTTCGACCTGGGGATCTTCGAGCAGGTCGTGCGGTCCTACGCAGAGGGCCGGACGCCGGTGGCGGACCTGCTGGGACCCGGGTTCGTCATCTTCGGCGACCACTTCAGCCCCGTGCTGGCGCTGCTCGCGCCGCTCTACTTCCTGTTCCCCTCCGCGCAGACGCTGCTCGTCGCGCAAGCAGCCTTGTTCGCGCTCTCGATCGTTGCGGTGACCAGAGCCGCAACGCGGTTGCTCGGCGACACCAGGGGGCGGTCCGTCGGCGTGGCCTACGGCTTGTCCTGGGGAGTGCAACGGGCCGTTGACTTCGACTTCCACGAGATCTGCTTCGCGGTGCCGCTCGTCGCGTTCGCGCTCGAAGCGGCGTTGTCGCGGCGGTGGTGGCGCGCCCTCCTCCTGACCGCACCGCTGGTGCTGGTCAAGGACGACCTCGCGCTCACCGCCGCCGCCATCGCGCTCGTGCTCGCGTGGCTCGCCCGGCAGCACGACAAGCGGTTCGCCCGGGTCGCCGTGGTGAGCGCCGGGCTGTTCGTCGTCGCCTGGTTGTGCATCGCCCTGCTGGTCATCCCGTCGTTCAACCCGACGGGCGCATACCGGTACTGGGACAAGATCTCCGGCGACGTGGGATTGCCCGCTTCGCTGCTGGAAGGCTGGGATGAGAAGTTCAGCACCGCGCTGTGGCTGCTGATCCCGACTACGGGGCTGCTCGCGCTCCGGTCGCCGATGCTGCTGGCCGTCCTTCCGACGCTCGGCTGGCGGTTCGCCTCCCTCGAGGAGCACTACTGGAGCACGGACTGGCACTACAACGCGGTGCTGATGCCGATCCTCACCTTCGCAATGGTCGACGCGATCGCCCGGGTGCGCGCGACTCACCCGCCCTGGCTGCGGGGCTACGCGTCGCACCTGCCGGGGCTCGTCCTGGCGGCGGCGGTGGCACTGACCGTCACGCTGCCGATCGGCAAGCAGATCGAGAGCGGCAGCGACCGCTTCCAGCAGGACCCCGAGGCCGCGTCGAGGGTGCTCGCGATAATCCCGGACGGCGCGACGGTCGTCGCCAACATTTCGACGATCGCGCACCTCACCGGGCGCTGCCGGGTCTTCTGGCCCGACAACATCGACGGGATCGTCCCGGACTACGTCGCCATCTACGAGCCGGACAAGACGGCCGCGGAGGTGCGCGACGAAGCGGACGGGTGGAACCCGGGAACCAGGTACCAAGTCCTGCTGGAGGACGCGGGATTCTGGGCCCTGGTCCGCACCACCTGACGCCGGAAGGACCCAGGGCGTCAGCGCCTTCGGCGCTTGAAAAAGGAGGAAAGAAGTTCAGCCTGGTTCGGTGGCGGTCTCGCGCCGTGACGGCTCGCGCGCCTCGGTCGGCTCGTGCGTCTCGGTGTGGCGCTTCGCCCCGGCGTAGTCGGGTTTTCCGCTGGGCGAGCGGGTGACCTCGTCCACCAGCCACAGGCTGCGCGGCACCTTGTAGCCGGCGATCCACTCCCGGACGTGCGCATCGAGGTCGGCCAGCCCCGGGGTCGAGCCCACCCGAGGCTGCACCACGGCCGCGACCCGCTGGCCGAGGTGCTCGTCGGGCACTCCGACGACCAGCGCGTCGAACACGTCCGGGTGTGCTTTGAGCGCGGCCTCGACCTCCTCCGGGAAGACCTTCTCGCCGCCGGTGTTGATCGACACCGAGCCGCGGCCCAGCATCGTGACGGTGCCGTCGTCCTCGATCCGGGCGTAGTCGCCCGGCGCGACGTAGCGCTTGCCGTCGATCTTCCAGAACACCGAGCGGGACTTCTCCTCGTCCTTGTAGTAGCCCAGCGGCACGTGCCCGGTGCGCGCCAGCCACCCGATCTCACCGGGCGGCGCGAAGCTGCCGTCGTCCCGGATCACCGTGGTGGAGGCGTCCGCGTTGACCCTCGGCCCGCCGGTCCGCGCGTCGTCGCGGCCGATGACGCCGATTCCGCTGAACCCGGTCTCCGACGAGCCGATCGAGTCGGTGATAACCACGTTGGGCAGGGCGTCGAGGTATTGGCGCTGCACCGACGGCGAGAAGAGCGCGGCGCTGCTGGAGATCGCGGTCAGCGACGAGGCGTCGTAGCCGCCCTCGTGGAAGGCCTCGATGAGCGGCCGGGCCATCGCATCGCCCACGATCGCGAGCATGTCGACCCGCTCCCGCTCGATCGCGCGCCACACCTCGTGCGCGTCGAACTGCGGTACGAAAACCACTGTGCCGCAAGCGAAGAGACTGCCGAAGGTCATCCACTGCGCGGCGCCGTGGATGAACGGTGCGGCGGGCAGCATGATCAGGCCACCGCTTTCGGCACCGGCGCGGGCCTGCTGCCACTCGTCGCGCATCGGTTCGCCGGTCATGAAGTCGATGCCGCCGCCGAGCACCCGCCACACGTCTTCGTGGCGCCACATCACACCTTTGGGCATGCCGGTGGTGCCGCCGGTGTAAAGCAGGTAGAGGTCGGCGGCGCTGCGCCTCGGGAAGTCCCGTTCGGCGGATTTACCGATCAAGACCGACTCGTATTCGACGCCGCCGTACCTGGTGCAATCGGCGTCGGTGCCGTCCTCGATGACGAGAACCTCGCGCAGTTGCGGGAAATCTGGCCGAATCTTGGCCACGTGGTCGCTGTAGCGGCGTTCGTGGACCAGCGCGGCGAGGTCGGCGTTGTCGAAGATGTAGCGCAATTCGTTCGGCACGTAGCGGAAGTTGATGTTGATGGACACCGCGCGGACCTTGTAGGCCGCCAGCATGGTCTCCAGCACCTCGATGGAGTTGCGGGAGTAGACGCCGATGTGCGAGCCCGGTCCGAGCCCGCGGGCCGTGAGGTGGTGCGCCAGCCGGTTGGCCCGCTGGTCCAGCTGCGCGAAGGTCAGGCGACGCTCGCCGCAGACCACGGCGACGCGATCGGGGACCAGATCGACGGCGTGCTCGAAGAGATCTGCGATGTTGTATGCCACCCCGTGAAACTAGAAAGTGTTATCTTCCTCGGCAAGAACCCGAAAGCCTAACCACAATTCTCGTCGGTGACGGTCCGTCGCGGCGCAGCTGGCGAAGCCGGTTCTCCTCCCGCAGATCCCCGCGACGCAAGCAATTCTCCACCCAGTGGAAGGGTTTCCATGACGTCGACAACAGAGGTCGTCGAGCAACCGCACTGCCTGATCGAACGGCGCGGCGCGGTGCTCGTGGTGACGATGAACCGACCCGAGGTCCGCAACGCCCTGTCCGGGCCGATGCTGGAGATCATGCGGCAGGCCTGGGACGAGGTGGACCGCGACGACCACATCCGGGCGTGCGTGCTGACGGGCGCGGGCGGCGCGTTCTGCGCCGGCGCGGACCTGAAAACTATGACGCAGGCCCACCCCGGCGACACCGCGCGCGGTATGGACATGTCCGTGATCGAGCCCCTGCTCAAAGGCAGCCGGCTCACGAAACCGCTGATCGCGGCGGTGGAAGGGCCCGCCGTGGCGGGCGGCACGGAGATCCTGCAGGCTACCGACATCCGGGTGGCGGGCGAGAGCGCGCGGTTCGGCGTGTCGGAGGCCCGGTGGGGCCTGTACCCGCTGGGCGGCTCGGCGGTCCGGCTGCCGCGCCAGATCCCCTACACCGTTGCGGCCGACATCCTGCTGACCGGCAGGCACATCTTCGCGCCGGAAGCGAAGGACCTCGGCCTGATCGGCCACGTCGTTCCCGACGGTCAAGACCTGGACAAGGCCCTGGAGCTGGCGGATCTGATCGCCGCCAACGGCCCCATCTCGGTGCGGGCGATCCTCCGGACAATGCGGGAAACCGAGGGCATGCCGGAGAACGAAGCGTTCACTGTGGACGCTCGGCTAGGCATGGAAGTTTTCTCCAGCGAGGACGCCAAGGAAGGCCCCCGCGCCTTCGCCGAGAAGCGCAAACCCCGATTCCGAGGACACTGACACCGCGTCAGGACTAGTGAGCGCTTTTGGTCGCTATAGAGGCAGTTTGGGAGTCGTCCCAGCTGACCGAGCTGCGGGCGAGACGGCGAGACGTTCGAGATCCAGGCGGTGTGCGTGGACCGCTTCGGCGTGGACGGCTACCGCGAACAGGCCGAAATCGGCGTGACGGACGCGATCGTGGTCCCGTGGCTGCTCGACGGCCACGGCTTCGACGCAGACCTGGCGACGAAGCAGGCTTCGATCGCGAAGTTCGCGGGGCCAGTGATCGAAAACATTTGTACGGCAAACCAATTCCACGAGCGACCCCACAGCACCACCGCATGGATAACATGCGTTAGCAGAAAATGCGAAGCTGGCGACCCTGCTGGTTAATTTCGCGGTGTTGGGGCTGTTTGGGAAGGTGCGGGCGTGAAGCGAACGGAGCATCCGTTCGTGTCATCTATCGGAGGTGAACAGGCCATTCACCGCACACCAACAGCCCCGGGCTCACATCGGATGAACGCCGGCGAACGGACCGTTCGTGTCGTCTACCGAAGCGAACAGGCCGTTCACCGCACATCGGTCGGCGAGGCAGAACCGGACCACTCCCGCGGTGAAACCAGCCCCCGCCGAATTAGCCAGCAGGGTCCCTGGATCGCCCAAAACCTGGACGTTGACCGCGAGAACTCGAGCCACCCCGCGGCCGCCGATCAGGTGTACCGGACGTGGACTTCCTTAATGCCGTTGAGCCACCCGGAGCGGAGGCGGCGGGGTTCGCCGATCCGCTTGATGTCCGGCATGTGGTCGGCGATCGCGTTGAAGATCAGGTCGATCTCCAGGCGGGCCAGGTTTGCGCCGAGGCAGTAGTGCGCGCCGGTGCCGCCGAAGCCGACGTGCGGATTCGGGTCGCGGGTGATGTCGAAGCGCTCCGGCTCGCCGAAGACCTCCGGGTCGAAGTTCGCGGAGCTGTAGAACATGCCAACCCGCTGGCCCCGCCTGATTTCGAGTCCGCCGAGCTCGACATCCTCCGTCGCGGTGCGCTGGAAGGCCACCACCGGGGTCGCCCACCGGACGATCTCGTCGGCCGTGGTCGCCGGGCGCTGCTCCTTGTAGAGGTCCCATTGCTCCGGGTTGTCGAGGAACGCAAGCATTCCGTGGGTGATGGCGTTGCGGGTGGTCTCGTTGCCCGCCACCGCCAGCAGGATCACGAAGAACCCGAACTCGTCCGCGGTCAGCGCGTTGCCGTCAATGTCGGCCTGGACCAGCTTGGTCACGATGTCGTCCGTCGGGCAGCCGCGGCGCTGCTCGGCCATATTGGTGAAGTAGCCGAGCATCTCAGCGGCGGCGACCTCTGGCTGGATGACGTAGTCCGGGTCGTCGTAGCCGATCATCTGGTTCGACCAGCCGAAGATCTCCTTGCGGTGCTCTTGCGGGAGCCCGAGCAGTTCCGCGATCGCCTGCAGCGGGAGCTCGCGGGCCACGTCGGTGACGAAGTCGCCGCTGCCGCGCTCGCGGGCCCTGGTGGCGATCCGCTGCGCCCGGTCCCGCAGCGCCGATTCCAGGCTGTTAATGGCCCGAGGGGTGAAGCCGCGCTGCACGATCTTGCGCAGCTTGGTGTGCTGCGGCGGGTCGATGTTGAGCATGATGTAGCGCTGCAACTCGATCTGCTCGCGGGTCATGTTCTCGTTGAACCGGATGACGGCGGTGTTCTCCCAGCTGGAGAACACATCGCTGCGCCGGGAGACCTCTTTGACGTCGGCGTGCCGGCTGATCACCCAGTAGCCCCCGTCGTCGAACCCGCTTCGGCGGTCGGGCTGCCGATTCCACCACACCGGCGCGGTGCGGCGCAGCTCGGCGAACTCGGCCAGCGGCAGCCGTTCGGCGAGCAGGTCGGGATCGGTGAAGTCGAAGCCCTCCGGAATGCGCGGTGCGACCACGGCAACCTCCTACAGAGACGCGTTATCCGACCAGTTAAATGGAACGAGATATAAGCGAGAGAGTCACACTTTCAAGATTCAGTATACCCCTATAACTATCGTCGAATCGGCTAAACGCCAACGCGGTTTGATCAGACTTGATTGGTGCGCTTGTATTAGTCAGAAAATGTTTTACTTTCGCCACCGACGTGGTCCTGCCACCCGGCCAGTTCCTCACCCTGCGGATCCTTAGCGACCGCACCGGTTCGGCGGCCCGCAGCTACTCGCTGTCTAGCTCACCGCACGTGGACGACGCCTGGCGGGGTCACGGTTAAACGCGCCCGTTATGGATCAAACTGGTTGTGCGACAAAATAAACGCAAAGTCCACTGTGGATTTTATGCCGCCGGTTGGGGCGTTCGCTCCGCGCTCGCTGGACGACGCCCCCCCGCCGCTAATTAGCCGCAGGCAGCGGGATCACACCGGCCATGTCGATCACGAAGTCCGTGCTGGCCGCCGGGGACGGACGGGTGGTGCTGATCTACGCCAACCAGGAACAGGATTCGGTCATCTTCGCCACCGAACTCCGGGGCCTGGTGGCGCGCCACCCCGATCGGTTCGCGGTCGTGCACTGGCTGGAGTCGGTGCAAAGCCCGCTCTCGGTGCCGGTGTTACGGGAGCTGGTCCGGCCGTTGGCGGACCGGGAGTGCTTCGTGTGCGGCCCGGGCGACTTCACGGACCCCGCCGCGGAGGCACTGATCGCCTTCGACCCCGAACGTGAAGGCTGGCGCACCTTTCGCGTCGACCGCCTGGACCAGCCGCGGGCCACCGGCCGCCGCTTCGACCCGCGACCGCTACCGGCCGAAGGCCTTGCCGAGTACCTGCGCCACTGACGCGCCCTACAAATACGCCGCTGGGGCCACGGCGCAAACCTCTGCGGCAACCGTGCGCGAGCATCTGCACCCGTTGCTGCCGATAAGGGTCACCGCGATCGACGACTGCAGCTGAACCGTCCAGCTCGGCGAGGACACGCTGCCCGCGATCACCCGCCGCATCCTCGATCTCGCCGTCCGGGACACCGACTTCAGCATCGACGCCCCGGACGACCTGTGCGATCACCTGCGATCCCGACTCTGCGGATTGCTCGTCGCTCTACAGGGTTAAGCCGGGGTCGAGCGCTTCCGGGAGAACCGCAACGCCACTGCCCGTGACCACTCCGCGTGCCCGAAATTCCCCCGGGAAACCGACCGCCTGCACCTTTTCTTCGACGCGATCTCGGCCGACGTGAACTCCTAAGGTACGAAGATCGGGGGCGAACCATGAGTGTCGGCGTGTTCCGGGCCACGTCAGCGCGATTCGGCGGCCAGGTCGCCCTCCGATTCAGACCCCCGCACGTCACCAGGATGGACGAATGCCCGCAAGGCGGCTGTCACGCCCCAGTGCCGAGGCAGGGCGGTGGCGGCCGGATCTGCATCAAGTGCGGCGCGTCCTGCTGACACCGCATCGTGGGAAGTCACCCGGACGCGCTGGCTCGCCAGTTTCGCGTGAAACCGGCGGTCCCGTGCGGACGGCCGCGACGTTTTCGCGCGAAACCGCGCCTCACCAATCCGGATCTCAGCGAGGCGAGGAACGCGGTCAACGGACGACCAGTTTCGGCCCGACGACGCCTGTCGAGCCTGGTGGACACGGCGAGCCATTCGCCGTGCCGCAGGTACCGGTGGTGGTTCTGCTCGCAGTAGGTCGCCACCACCGACGTGTAGCCCGCGTCGTCGAGCACGGCCATCATCGCGTACAGCGGTTCACCGGGGTCGCGCTGCGGGCTCGGGCCGCCCGTGGTCCACACCTGCACCATCGCCGGGCGCGCGACGAGCCCGCCGTGGACCGATGCGCCGCGTCAGATTACGAGGTTTAAACCGCGATTTCGTCCCCGATCGCCTCCACCTATTTGTGGATCAGCGGGAGGTTGACCGGATCGCGCGCGGCTCGCGGGATGCTGAGGCCGTTCTGCTCGACTATGGTTGGGTTTCACGTCGCAGCACATCGGCGGCCAGTTCTCGCGCCGATTGCTGCACTTTCCCGAAGGCGAACTCCATCCGACCCGCCTCACCTCAACATCACCAGGCATTGAAACTGGTTCTAGCAGTACCGGCGGGTTCGCCGCAACGCAAGCAGCCGGACCTTGGATGACAACGATGACGGCGGCACTTCGGCCCGGCGAACGGCAACAGGTTCTACCGGAACTGATCAGTTCAGCAGGTAGTATTCCGGCGGCACCGAACCGGACCAGACGGAGGACACACGTGACGCAGGGATCGGCCACCGACCGCGAGCACCCCCCGATCCCGGCGAATCTGCGCGAACTCGCCGAGCAGGCCACCGGGTTCATGCCGCCCGAGGAAGGACAGGCGCTCCACGAGGCCGCGCTGGAGCACCTCGGCACCGGCCTCGCGGTCGAGATCGGCACCTACTGCGGCAAGTCCGCCATCTACCTCGGCGCGGCGGCCCGAAGCACCGGCGGCCGAATCGTCACCGTCGACCACCACCGGGGCTCCGAAGAGCACCAGCCCGGCTGGGAGTACCACGACCCGAACCTGGTCGACCCGGCCGTCGGGAAGCTGGACACGCTGGGCGAATTCCGGCGGACGATCGCGCGGGCCGGACTGGAGGACGAGGTGACCGCGATCGTCGGCCGCTCCGGCGCGGTCGCGGAGTTCTGGCGAACCCCGCTGTCGCTGCTGTTCATCGACGGCGGCCACACCGACGCGGCGGCCAACACCGACTACGAGGGCTGGGCACACTGGGTAGCGCCGGGAGGTGCCCTGATAATCCACGACGTCTTCCCGGACCCCAACGACGGAGGCCAGGCGCCGTACCGCATCTATCGCCGAGCCCTGGCAACGGGAGCGTTCCGCGAAACCCGAGTCGCCGGCTCCCTCCGAGTCCTCCAACGCACCACCGGAACCCCGGGCGCCCTCCCCTGAAATCCCGCAATTCAATGGAAATCAGAGGCATGCGCTCCATCGAGTGTTCCCCTGAGATTCCGCTACCCGCACCGCAACGCAAGAAGAGGTCCGAAACGCTCAATGGAAATTGCGGACGGACGGGATCGGCACGCGATCGCTCAGGTGCGAGGGACGTGCTCGAGTTCGCAGCAGGGGACGTTCTCGACCGGCAGGCCCGTCGGGAGCTTCTCACCTCGGAAGATGCCATTGCCCGGCGTCGCGCGGGACAGCGCATCCGCAGCTAGAACCACCGCGGCGCCGGTCCAGGTGGAGCGCTCCTCCGGCCAGCGCTTGCCGTCGGCGTAGACCAGGCCCGTCCAGTACGAGCCGTCCGGGTCGCGCAGGTGCTGCATCGCCGCGAGCAACTCGCGGGCGCGGTCGTGCTCGTCCAGCGCATCGAGGCTCAGCACCAGTTCACAAGTCTCCGCGCCGGTGACCCACGGGTGGTCGTCGACGCAGCGCACCCCCAGCCCGTCGACCACGAAGTCCGACCAGCGGGCGGACAGCCGCTGCCGCGCAACCTCGCCGCGCAGTGCACCGCCGAGGATCGGGTAGTACCAGTCCATCGAGTACCGGTGCTTCGGCGTGAACGCCTCGGGGTGGCGGCGCAACGCGTGCCCGAGCCGGCCCAGCGCCACCTCCCAGCCCGGCTGCGGCTCGTCCAGGTAGTCCGCCAGCGCGAGCGCGCAGCGCAGGCTGTGGTGGATGCTGGAACATCCTGACAGCAGTGCCTCACCGGTCGGGATGCCGTACTCGCCCACCGCCCAGTCGATCTCGCCCCGCTCCCGCTGCGCGGTTAGCACGAAGTCGATCGCCGCCCGCACCACCGGCCACATCCGCTCCGCGAACGCATCGTCGCCGCTGATCAGCAGGTAGTGCCACACGCCGACGGCTGGGTACGCGCAGAAGTTGGTGTCTGCGCTGGCGTCCTCGATCCGTCCGTCGCGCACCTGCAAGGGCCAGGACCCGTCCGCGCGCTGGGTTGCGCGCAGCCACTCGTAGGCGCACTCGGCCTCGGGGAGCAGTCCTGTCGCGGCCATCGCCATCGCCGACTCGACGTGATCCCACGGGTCCACATGCCCGCCCGGAAACCACGGCACCGCACCCGATTCCAGCTGCGTCGCCGCGATGGCCTTGCCGGTCTGGACGGCCGCCTCGGCGGACAGCACGCCCGGGACCTCAAGCCCCGGCACGGGCCGCTCCCGGCTTGCCCAGGTAGACCGCGATGCTCTTGCCCATCACCGGGTCCAGCACGCGCTCGGCGGTTCGGGTGATCCAGGGACCCTTCATCAGGTCCCACACCAGCATCTGGTGATAGGCCTTGGGCAGCGGGTGGTCGTCGTTGCCGGTGCCCACCAAGCACTTGAGCCACCAGTACGGCGAGTGCAGGGCGTGGGCGTAGTGGTGGAAGGCCGGGCGCAGGCCCGCGTCGCGGAGCTTGCCGATCAGCTCGTCGGCGGTGTAGATCCGCACGTGGCCGCCCTCAACCTGGTGGTACTCGTCCGACAGCGCCCAGCAGATCTTCTCCGGCCACCAGCGCGGCACCGTCACCACGACCCGGCCGCCGGGCTTGACGACGCGCACCATCTCGCGCATCGCCTTCTCGTCCTCGGGGATGTGCTCCATGATCTCCGAGGCGATTACGCAGTCGAAGTGCTCGTCCGGGAACGGCAGCGCGAGCGCGTCACCGGAAACGGTCTGCGCGGCGGCGCCGTCGGGCACCTGATTCTCGGCGTTCATCGCGGCGAACATCGCCGCCACGTTCTCCAGCTCCGCGACGTCCTGGTCGAAGGCGATCACGTCCGCCCCGCGCCGATAGAGCTCGAAGGCGTGCCGCCCCGCGCCGCAGCCCAGGTCCAGCACCCGCTGGCCCGGTCGCACGCCGAGCTTGTCGAAGTCCACCGTCAGCAAGTTGCTCCTTCCACGGCGCGCGCCCTCCGCGCGATCGCCTCGGCGTAGCAGTCGACCGTCGCCGCTGCCACCGATTTCCAGCTGTACTTCGCCAAAACCCGCGCCCGGCCCGACGCGCCGAGCCGCTGTCGCCGATCGGCCGAGTCGAGCAGTCCGGCCAGCGCCGCCGCCAGCGCTTCGGCATCGCCCGGCGGAACCAGGTCGGCGCATTCGCCGTCCGGCCCGGCCACCTCCGGGATCGCTCCGGCCCGGCTGGCCACCAGCGGCGTCGCGCAGGCCATCACCTCGACGGTGGGCAGCGAGAACCCCTCGTACAGCGACGGCACACAGGCCACCTCGGCGGAGCCGAGCAGCTCGGCCAGCGCTGCATCGCTGAGGCCGTTGACGGTGCGCACCACGTCGCCGATGGCCAGTTCCTCGATGCGGTGCTCGGTCGGGCCGCCGGGGGTCGGCTTCGCGACCAGCACCAGCTCAACGGTGCGTTCGGTGCGAAGCTTCGCGACCGCCTCCAGCAGCGTGCCGATGCCCTTCATCGGGGTGTCCGCGCTGGCCATCGCCACTATGCGGCCCGGCACACGGGGAGCGGTCGCCGGCTTGAACACCTCGGCGTCCACGCCCAGCGGCACCACCCGCAGCTGCTGCGCGCCAACGCCGAAATCGCGGCGGATGTCGAGGGCCGACGACTCCGAGACGGTCAACAGCTGCGGGATGCGGCGGGCCACCCGGCCCTGCATCCTGGTGAAGCCGTACCAGCGGCGCACGCCTAATCGCCGCCAGCCGGTGGCGCCGGCCAGGTCCACCCGGCGGTCGTGCGTGATGGGATGGTGCACCGTCGCCACCAGCGGAATCCCGGCGCGCTGCAGGGACAGCAGCCCGTAGCCTAGGCACTGGTTGTCGTGCACCACATCGAACTCGTGGGACCGGGCGCGCAGCAGCTTCGCCGCGCGCAGGCTGAAGGTCAGCGGCTCCGGGAAACCGGCGGTCCACATGGTGCCAACCTCCAGCAGGTCGACGGCGTCACGCAGTTCCCGCCAGCCCGGGGTGCGGAACGGGTCCGCTTCGTCGTAGAGGTCGAGGCTGTCCACCGCAGTCAGGTCGACCCCGCGATCCAACTCCGGATACGGCTTGCCGGAGAACACCTCGACGTGGTGTCCCAGTTCGGCCAGCCCCCGGCTGAGGTGCCGGACGTAGACGCCCTGCCCGCCGCAGTGCGGCTTGCTCCGGTACGACAGCAACGCGATCCGCACGGCTCACCTCATACAGCCCGCGCCCGGCGGGCTGGGTAGACTGGAACATGTTTCGATCGAACCACGTCGATCACCTTAACCCGTCAGGGTGCAGCGGCGACGAGCCGCATGGTGACCAACACGCGGTTTTCGACCAACGAGTCTTCGAGGGGACCGACGCTGCATGGCAAGCACCTCGCGGAATGTGCTGCAAGCGCTCCGGGACGACGAGACCGGTTCCACGGCCCAGCACGAACGCCGCAAACGAATCATCGACGCGACAATCGCCCTGGCCACCAAGGGCGGCTACGACGCGGTCCAGATGCGCACCGTGGCGGAGAAGGCCGACGTGGCGCTGGGGACGCTGTACCGGTATTTCCCGTCCAAGATCCACCTGTTGGTAACCGGCCTGGCCCGGGAATTCGAACGGGCCCAGGACAAGATGGACCGCGCCAAGATCCCCGGCGAAACGCCTTACGAGCGGGTCATGTTCGTGCTCCACCGCACCACGCGGACGCTGCAGCGCAATCCGCAGCTGACCGAGGCGATGACCCGCGCGTTCATGTTCGCCGACACCTCGGCGGCCGCCGAGGTGGACACCGTCGCGGCGCTGGTGGAGCGGTTGTTCACCAACGCCATGACCCAGGACGAGCCCACCGACGAGGAGAAGGCGATCGCGCGCGTGATCGGCGACGTGTGGCTGTCCAACCTGGTCGCCTGGGTAACGCGCCGGGCGTCGGCCTCCGATGTCTCCAACCACTTGGAGCTCACCGTCCGCCTCCTGCTGGCATGACCCGGCAATCGTGAGTCTTTTAGGTTGCTGCACCAGAAAACCACGACCGGCTCACGGCATCCGCAGGCTCAAACCTCGCGCAGAACCGCGTACTCCAGTACTCCCTCCGACGCGGATGACGTCAGGATTGCGTGGGTGACAAGGACATCCAGGTGCGCGTTGGTCTCGCCGACCGCGAGGACCCGGCTGAACAGGTCGAGGTCGAGCAGCTTGCGGTTGCGGCGGGTCCAGCCGAGCTTCAGCGCCGCGTCGTACGCTGTGCCCGCACCGTCGCGGACCACTTCGGCCGTCAGCTCCAGCCTTTTCTCGTGGTGCTGGAGCAGCTCCGCGACTCGGGTATGCGAACTCCCGTCCACCGGGCCGTGCGCGGGCAGCAGCCGCATATCCGGGTAGGACCGCGTCAGCCGCAGCGAATTCAGGTAGTCACGCAGCGGGAGTTCGTGCCGCGCGGGCTCGACGCCGATGGACGGCGGGATGTGTGGCAGGACGTGGTCGCCGGAGAACATCAGCGAAGACGCGGAATCCAGGAACACGACGTGGCCCCGGGTGTGCCCCGGCGTCGGCACGGCGAGCAGGGTTCGGGACGCCAGCGGGATCTCGACCTTGCCTTCCAGCCACTCGTCCGGGAGTTTGTAGCGGCTGTCACGGATTCCCTTGGCGCATCGGGCAGCGTGGCCACAGCGACCCTGCTGGCTAATTCCGTCGCCCCGATGGCCGGCGGTGGCTGGTCAGCGCGAATTCCTCGACGTCGTAACGGGAAATTCCCCATTTCTCGGCCATCAGCTCGGTGCCCCGGAACTGCGTCACCTCTACATCACCGTAGCGATCCTCCAGCTCGCGGAGCCGGAGTTCGGGCCGTAGGCGACCGGAAATTCTAGTTCCGCCGAACCCAGCAGCGCGCTGCCAGTCGGTATGACGCTCATGTTCTGCGCGCCACCGTCGATCACCAGGTCGGCTGTGCCGCTTAGCACGGCTTGTGCAGCGAAATGCACCGCCTGCTGGGAAGAACCGCGCTGCCGGTCGATCGTCACGCCGGCACGTGCTCCGGGAACCGGCCGCCAGCCACCCGGTGTGCCCGATGTTCCCGCCTGCGCGCCGACCGCGTCGACGCATCCCACACGACGTCGTCGACCGCCGGCGGGTCGATCGCGGCCCGCGCCACCACGCTGCGGCAGCACGTGCGCGGAAAGGTCTGCCGGATGGATCCCGCTGAGCCCGCCGCCGCGTTTGCCCACCGGTCCCGCACCGCGTCGATGATTTACGCCTGCGCCACGGCCGCCCCTTCGTTGCAGACACTGCCGACGAATCCGGGACGGGCACCGGCCGGACGGGACCGCTCCACTGAACCTCAGCGGCAGCCGGAAGCTAACCGAGCAAGCAACTGTTTGGTAAGTAGTGGGCGGGGCGCACGTCGTTCGCGTCTGTCGAAGTTGACTTCGCTTCGAGCGGCGAAGCCGATCAGCCTGTGAAGCTTGCACCGCAGCGGGACGAGTCCGCCCGGCAGTTCTTCAGGGTTTGCGGCCCACTGCTCCTGCGATGCAGTGTTGCACCGGGTAGAGCGGGTTGAGCCGCGGGCCGGTTGGCCACCAGTCCGCGCATAGCACCAGGCCGGGGTCGACGAGTTCTAAGCCCTGCAACATCGACTCGATCTCGGCGCGGGTGCGGAACACTCCGGTGCCCATCGGGCTGTGCAGGAACGCGTGCTCCATCCGCCGGGCGAGTTCGCAGAGCTCCTCGGCTTCCGGGTCGAGGAAGTGACTGATGGCCACATAGGACCCGGATGGCAGCGCGTCGATGTACTCCCGCATGATGTCGACGGGTGGGCGCTCGCCGTCGTAGTGGTGCAGCGTGCCCAGCTGGAACAACGCGATCGGCTCGGAGAAGTCCAAGTGTCGACCGACCACCTCGTCCTGGAGGATCCGCGCCGGTTCGAAGATGTCCGCCGGGCTGAAGTGGGTCTTCAAGTTCTCCTCCAGCAGCGCGCGGCCGTGGGCGAGGACGACTGGGTCGTTGTCCACGTAGACCACCCGCGACTCGGGCTTGATCCGCTGCACCACCTGGTGGGTGTTTTCCGCGGTGGGCAGGCCGGATCCGCAGTCCAGGTACTGGGTGACACTGGTTTCCGCGGCGATGAACCGGCTGACCCTGATCAGGAATTGGCGGTTGTCCCACGCCAGCCGGGCAGCCTCGGGCGTGACCTCCTGGACGCGCCGGAAGACTTCCCGGTCAACCTCGTAGTTGTCCTTCCCACCGAGGAACGCGTCGTAGACGCGAGCGATGCTCGCCTTGTTCGTATCTATGTGGATGGGGGTTTCGTCGTCGGACTCGGAGAGGTCGGCGGCCATGGATCCTCGCTACGGCGTGGGTGTCGGGTGCTCGGGGATTGCATAGCGTACGAGCTTCGTCGCTGTGAGTAAACGCTTGGCGTGCTATCAACGTGAGCACCGCAAGTCGATCTTGATCCGAACGGGTGGACCTGTCGGTGCGGCTGTTTCCGCCGTCGTGGTGCGAGAATCGGACGGCGGTAGATCAGGAGGTGCGACGATGGCTCAGGACGAGGATCCGGGACCCGCCGGCGGCGACGCGGCCGGGCCGGACGGCAGTCCGACGGCACGGCGCATCATCCTCGGCGCGCAGCTGCGGCGGCTCCGGGAGGCCGCGGAAATCTTGCCCGCCGAGGCGGCCTACGCCATCCGCGGCTCGGAGTCCAAGATCAGCCGGATGGAGCTCGGCAAGGTCGGCTTCAAGGAACGCGACGTCGCGGACCTGCTCACGATGTACGGCGTGACGGACGCGGCCGAGCGGGCCCGTTTTCTCGAGCTGGTCTCCGAATCCAAGCAACCCGGCTGGTGGAACCGGTACTCGGACGCGATGCCGCACTGGTTCCAGGACTACGTCGGGCTCGAAGGCGTGGCCGCGCGGATCCAGACCTACGAGCTGCAGTTCGTGCCGGGCCTACTGCAGACCACGGACTACTCGTTGGCCATCGCCAGTTCGGGGCATCCGAAGCTGGTCGACGACGAAACACGGCACCGGGTCTCGCTGCGCATGAAGCGGCAGAAGCTGCTCGCGCGGCCGGACGCGCCCAGGCTGTGGGCGGTCATCGACGAGTCCGTGCTGCACCGGCCGATCGGCGGCGCCGCCGTGCTCCGCGCGCAGATCGACCACCTGCTGGAGATGACCAAGCTGCCGAACATCGCGCTGCAGGTGGTGCCGTTCGCGCTCAGCGGGTACGCGGCGGAGGGTTCGTTCACCATGCTCCGCTTCGCCGAACCCGAATTGCCGGACGTGGTGTACCTGGAGCACCTGAGCGGGGCGCTGTACCTGGACAAGCCGGAAGAGATCGAGCGATACGGCCGCACACTCGATCGGCTGACGGTGGACGCCAGGACTCCCGAGCAGACCCGCCAGTTGCTGCTGAAATCCCGCGCAACCCTCTGAATCTAGATCGTTCGGGCTACTCACAGTGATCGCGCGTGTGCGCAGCGCTGTGGTACCTTCCTGCGCAATGGCGTATGCAATTGCATGCGGTCGACCGAGGGAGATCTGATGAGTGGTCAGTTCGAGGTCCCGGTTGCCGCGCTTGGTGCCGTGACCTGGCGAAAGTCGCGCCACAGCGGAAAATGGGGCAACTGCATCGAGATCGCGACCCTGGCCGACGGAACCGTCGCGCTGCGCCAATCGCGCCAACCGCGAGGAACCGCGCTGATCTACACCCGAGCCGAGTTGGCCGCGTTCCTGCGCGGCGTCAAGGACGGTGAGTTCGATGACCTCGCAAGCTGAGGACCACTATGACTCCTGCGCCCGCCTGCGCGAACTGGTGGCACGCGGATTCCGGTTGATGCCGCCGGTACGGGACACCAACGGCGAACTGATGGCACTGGTCTACGTGCGATCGCACGGCGACATCGTCGACGTGGTCGAGCTCCGCGGCGAGGACGACGTGCGCGCCGCGCGAGTCTCCCGCGACCACCACCTGCGGGCCGACAACTCGTACTGGCGAACGGCCGGCTCGGCGTGCGAGGTCCTGGACCAGGTCCTCGCCCTCCCGGAACAACTGATCACGGTCCGAGCCTGACGCTGCCGTCAGCCTCCCAGCTCGGCCAGGAGTTGCGTTGCCTGGTGGGCGAAGGACGGGTCTTCGGTGCGCGCCGCCCGGTCGAGGAGTTCGCGCGCCTGCTGGACTTCGCCGCGCCGGTAGCGGATCTCACCGACCCGGAAGGCCGCCTCGGCGACGAGTTCCGCGTCATCGGTGTTCGCCAGCGTGTACTCGTAGAACTGGACCGCCTCGGCGTATTCCTCAAGCCAGTAGTGCAATTCCGCGAGGTGAGCGGCGGCGAGCGCGGCCTTCGGGTGCCCGAGGTCCATCAGCGTCAGGAACCACGGCTTCGCCTCGTCGAGGTTGCGGCGGCGCTTGGCGATCATCCCGAGGTTCATCGCGGCCTTCGCGGACAGCTCCGGATCGTCGGAGTCCCACGCCCGCAAGCTCCACTCGCGAGCTTCCGCGTCGTCCTCGGCGTGGTAGGCAATCGACGCAAGCTCCAGCCGCGCCTGCCCCGCGTACCGGTTTTCCGGGGCGGATTCGATCAGCCGCAGGTAGGTCTGCCAAGCCTGGTCGAGTTCGCCGTCCTGGCGCAGGGATTGCGCCAGCGCGTACGTGGCAATCGGCGAGAACCGGTCGTCGTCGCTGCCCGCCGCTTCGCGGAACGCCTCGATCGCCCCCGCGGTGTCGCCCTCGTCTCGGCGCTTGAGCCCGAGCATCGCCTTCATCGCGGGGGTCAGGACGCCGTCCGGGGTCTGCGTGAGTTCCTCGGCGGCGGCCGGGTCGTCGTCCTTCAGCAGCTCGACCATGCGGTATTTCGCGACCTCAGCGCGGTATTCGTCGCCGATGGCCAGCACCCGCTCGTAGGCCTGCCGCGCGCCGGCCAGCTCGCCTCGCTTGTGCAGCACCTCGCCCAGAGCCAGCACGGCTTCCGGCGCCGGCTCAGGGGCACCTATCTCCACCGCGCACCGCAGGTAGATCAGCGCGGCGTCGTTGTCCTCGGCCTCGATGAACTCGGTGGCGGTCTCGTAGGCCCACTCCGCGACGTGGGCTTTTGGGACCACTTCTTCCAATCTGCACAGGGTATTCGCGGCACCGAGGTGGTCGCCGGCGGCACGCTGCCCGTCGAGCACCACCCGCACGTTGTTCAGGGCGTCTTCGCCCAGGTCGTCGTCCGAGGCGTAGGACGCGGTCTTGACGAAAGCCGCTACCGCCCCGGCCAAATCGTCCTCTTCGTACCGGATCAGGCCGAGCCCGAACTCGCCGCGCGCCGCGATGCCGGGCTCGTCGCACCGGCTGACCCGTTCGAACTCGATCCGCGCCGCGTCCCGATCGCCCTGCGCCAGCAGCAGTTCGCCGAGCCGTCCCCGCGCGGCGTCGGAATGTCCTGGCACCCCGAGTTCCGCGGCCTGGCCGAACCAGTGGATGGCCTCGGCCGGGTCGTCGGCGCGTTCCCCGAGTAGTCCCATCCCGATGCTCGCCGTGCTCGGATCGGTCGATTTCGTCGACCGGCGCAGCAGTTCCAGCGCCTCGTCGGCGGTCTCGCCGATCTGCACGATGCGGTGGCGCAGTGCGGCGCCGAACTGCTCAGGCGATTCGGCTGATTCCTCGGCCCGGTCCCAGATCACCTGCGCCTCCACAACGTCGCCGGCGATGTGGTGGAGCTGTCCGAGCAGCAGGCCCGCGTCCACGGCAGCGACGCCGGAACCTGCGGAGATGGCGTGCCGGCAAGCGGATTTCGCGCCCTCCCGGTCGTTGAGCCGGGACAGCAGCTGGGCCAGAAGCACGCCTGCCAACGCGTTGGTCTCCGGCTCGTCCGCGGAGCTCGCGCGGCGGTACCAGGCCAGCGCCAGCGCGTTCTCCCGCTGCCGCTCGGCGAGCTCGCCGAGCGCGATCTGGGCCTTCGGGACCAGCGCCGGATGCCCGTGATCGGCGACCATCCGGAAGAACTCCCGGGCCTGCGAAGCGTCGTCCCTCGTTGCCCGGCCGAAAACGAGCCCGAGCTCGGAGCAGACCTGCAGGTCATCTCCGCAAGCCCCGCCCAGGATCGGTGCCGCAGCCGCCGGTCCGGTCCACGCCGCGCACCAGAAGTCGGTGACGCGAGCCGAGCCGTAGTGCTCGCCGATCGCCGCCCGAGCGCCTTCGGTGTCGCCTTCCCGCATCAACCGGAATCCCCGTTGCTCGGCGGTTTCGGCGCCCATCTGCTGGTACATGTACCGCGTGACGTCCGGTTCGTCGAACTCCAGCACCCGCTCGTAGGCCGCTCTCGCCGCCGCTGCGTCCCCGGTGTCGCGCAACATGTTGCCCAGTTCCAATGCGGCGGTGGCCCGCGCACCTGGCACGCCCGAGGCGATCACGCGCTCGATGGCGCACCGCGCGGCCTCGGTTTCGCCTTGCTTGGCAATCAGAACCGCGATGCTGGCGGTGGCGCGGGTGGCCTCGACCCGGCCCCCGACCGACTCCGCGCGGCGGAACGCTTGGATGGCACCGTCGAGGTCACCCAGCTCCGCGCGGAGGTTGCCCAGCTTGAGCGCGGCATCAGCTGCGTTGCCGGTTTCTCCACCGGCCACCTCGGCCAGCAGCGCCTCGGCCCGGTCCAGTTCTCCCCTGCACTGCAACAGATCCGCGAGGCTGCGCTTCGCCACCGCCGCTTCGTCAGCGTCACTGCTCAGCGCCGCGTGCTCCCACGCTTCCGCGGCTGCGTCGGTGTCGCCGCGTTCGTTGCGCAGTTGTCCGAGGAAGAGCCAGCCCTGCTGCACGTGTTCCGGATGCCCGGCCTCTACGACCAGCTGCAACGTCCACTCGGTGAACTCGACCGCGCCCCGGCTCTGGTACCGGCGCGCCAGGTTGAGGCAGAGCTGCGTGGCCGTGTAGTGCGGTTGTTCGTCCTCTGCCAGCGCGAGGAAACCTGCCCGCGCCAGCTTTAGTTCGTGCCTTATGGCGTGCATGCCGAACGCGGCGACTGAGGCGGCGGCGGAGGTGGAGTCGGCTGCCTGGGTGAACAGCGCCAGCGCCGCCTCCAGGTCGTCGGCCTCGACGAGTTCCTCGCCGAGCAGGAAAGTCGCGCGCGGCCCGAACTCGGGGTGGCCGCTCGCGGCGGTCCGGCGGTAGAGGCCCAGAAGCTCGTCGTGCCGGCCCCAGGTGCGGTACATCAGCGCGAGCTTGCCGAACACGTCGCCGAGCACCGTGCGGTGCCCGGTCGCCGCCGCGGACTCGTACGCCGCGATGGCGCCTTCGAAATCTCCCTGGTCCAGCAGCAGCTCCCCGAGTTGGGCCGCCGCCCAGGGTCGCAGCGCGGGGTGCCCCTCGCCGGTGACCCGCTGGAGCAGCTCTAGCCCGTCCCCGTGCCGCTGCTCCCGGGCCAGCCAACCGGCCAGCAGGTGCCCCGCCTTCGTCCATACCAGCCGGTTCGGCGATTCGACCAGCCCGGTAAGCATTTCCACCGCGGTCGGCACGTCGGTGGTCATCAGGTGCTCGGCCTTGACCACCGACGCCAGGTCGCGGACCTCCGGCGGAGCGCCGGCGATGAGCTCATCGAGCATGGTCTCGTCGTCGTTCTCCAACCGGAACAGCGCTTGCAGCACAGGCTGCGCGGCGGACTCGTCGAGCAGCGCGTGGCGGAACGCGCCGTCCTGCGCCAGCGAACCCTCCTCGGACATCGCGGCCCACCGCAGCGCCTGCCGGGCACGGTCCAGGTTGCCCGCGGTCGCCTCCACCAGGCCGAGCGAGTTGGCCGCCATCACGGACCAGATTCGCACGTCCATCTCGATGACCTGCTTGTACGCGGCGCGTGCGGTGTCGATGTCGCCGGCCGCGGCCGCCTCCCGGGCGCGCTGCGCGAGTTGCATCGCGTCGTCGCTGGCCGGGTCCTGCTGCGCGTCAACGACGTCCATCGTGGACAGTGCGAGCTCGGCTTGGTGCGCGACGTTCGGATCTTCGGCGTCGGCGGCCTTCCGGAACGCCTCGGCAGCGGCCACCTGGTCACCGTGCTCGTAAAGCAGCACACCCATGTTGTAGGCGGCCAGCGGCGCTTTCTCGGCGTGCCCGGAATCGGCCACCTTGCCGAAGGTCTCGACGGCTCCGGCGATGTCACCCTCATCGCGCTGCAATTCCGCCAGCACGCCGAGCGCCTCGATCGAGTAGCGCGGGTGACGGGTGTTGATCACCCGTTGGTAGGTTTCTCGGGCCTGGTCCGCCTGGCCGAGTTCGCGCAGCTGCATCCCCAGGTGGATCAGCGCGTGCAACCGGACCTCTGGGCGCGGATCGTCGGCGGCGCGGCGGAACGCGTCGGCCGCGCCGACCGGATCGTCGAGGTCTTCCAGCACGCCGCCGAGCAGCACGTAACCCCAGCCGAGGTGTTCGGGGTGGCGATAGGCAATGATCCGCTCGGCCATCTGCCGCGCCTTCGCGGAATCATCGACGTGCAGCGTGTGGAGCTTCGCCGCGCTCAGCGAGCCGTAGTTCGGGTGCCCGCTGTCCAGCAGCCGCAGCAGGATCGGCTCCGCGTCGTGGCCCCTACCCTGGTCCAGCAGCAGGCACGCCTGCTCGTAGGCGACCTGGAGGTATTCCTCGGCGGACCGCTCGCCCGGGCCCGGCAGGTCCAGGTCCCTGGCGAGCTCGGCCACGGCGAGATCGTTGCAGTTCAGTGCCCGGTCGCGGGCCTCGCGCGCACCCGCTGCGTCGCCGAGCATGTGCAGCACCTGCGCCAGCAACGCGTCCGCGCGCCCGGCCGTATGCGGGTCGGCGCCATCGGCGGCAAAGCGCAGCACCGCCTGGGCGGCGATCAGGTCGTCGGCGTCGAACAACAGCGGGCCCAGCGAGATCGCGGCCAGCTGGGCGTAGATCGGGTGCCCGGAGTCGATCGCCCGCTGGTACATCGCGCGGGCCCCGGCGGCGTCGTCGCGCTCGTCCAGCAGCGCGCCGAGCAGACAGGTCGCGTGCACGGCGCTGTCGAAGTCGCCGTCGGCGAGCACGGTGCGCAACTCCCGCTCGGCGTCGGCATGATCACCATTTATCCGCAACTGCCGGGCCTGAGTGACCCGCTGTTCCCAGAGCGACATGCCGTGCCTCCGATCAGGTGATCATCGATCGCGGCGAGGATATCGGTCCGCCACCCACAGTTCCGGTGAATCCCCTGTATCGGAGGCACGACGAAGATCACCCGTCCCGGCGGCAACCGCGGAGCGGATCGAACGCCACCACTTTCACCGGACCTCGACTCGGGAGTCCGAAGTGGACTTCACCTCCGGCGCACAGAAATGGGAGCGGGCCGCCCGCGATCTGCGGACGGCCCGCTCCCGTCGAAATTCCGGCACGAACCGGAAGTCAGCTGGCGAGCTGCTTGAGCCGCTCGAAGCCTTCCTGGTACTGGTTCAAGTCGGTGTTGCCGCCGATGCCGGCGACGCTGCCCTGGTCGGTGTACTGCCAGAAGTCCCAGTCGTTGAAGCCGTTGGGCACCGCCGGACTGTCCACGCCGTAGGACGCCAGCCACAGCGCGTGGCCACCGAAGGTGTCGGTGCCGCCCATGCACTGCCGCCAGAACGACGGGTTGGCGTAGATGATCGGGTCCTTGCCCGTGCGCTCCTTGACCTTGTCATTGAAGGTCTTGGTCCACAGGTGCATGTCCGCGACGGACAGGCCGTAGCAGCCGCCGCTGTTCGGGTCCACCTCCAGGTCCAGAACCGGGGGCAAGGTCTTGCCGTCGGCCTGGTAGTCGGAGATGTTCAGGAACCGCTCGGCCTGCACCTCGGCGGAGGACGAGCCCGGCCGCGCGAAGTGGTAGGCGCCCGCGATCAGGCCGGCGTTCTTGGCGCCGTGGTACTGCTCGCTGTAGCGGGGGTTGGTGAAGCCGGTGCCGTCGGTGGCCAGCACGAAGGTGAATTTCTTGCCAGCGGCCGCGACCCGGCTCCAGTCGATGTCGCCGTTGTGGTTGGACACGTCGATGCCCTCGACCGGCGGGCCCAGCGGGGCCAGCGGAACGGGCTGCGCCTGGGGCGCGGGGGCCTCCTGCGGGATCGGCTGCTCGGCCTGCGCCGGGACCTGCTGCGGCGGGACCGGCTGCGCCTGCGGCGGGGCCTGCTGCGCCTGGATCGGGGCTTCCATCGCGGCGTCATCGACCTTGGTCTCGTCCGAGCCAACCACGGCGCTGCCGATCACTAGGCCCACCACGCCGACGGCGGCGATGGCGGCACCCGCCTGCATGGACCGCGTGCGCGGAGCCCGCCGAACGGACTCGGGGAGCTTCTCCACGTGCGGCGCAACCCTCTCCCGGAGACGCCGCACCGCGGGTGCTTCCTGAATCCGCTGCAGCAGCGGTGCCAGCCACTGCAGGACGCGCTGGAGCAGCGGCGCGAGCCACTCGCCGACGCGGTGCGCCGCCGGCCGCACGCGATCCACTGCCGTGCGCAGGGCCTGGTCGGCACGCAGCGCAGCGGAACGCAACCCGCGGTCAGTCGCCTCGTTTCGGGCCGAGGCTCGATCGCTGTTTTCAGGGGATCTTGTTTGGTCGGAGGATTCGGGGTTCACGAGCCCCAGACTCCAGTACGGAGCGTGTACTTGCATCGCGGTTTGTACGTACGCGAGTACCTGGTTTAGCCCAATCAGGCTACGCTGGCCGATTGATCCGTCACGATTAGTGACACCAAATCGACTGGTGACAGGATCCTAGCGGCCCATGTCACAGGCCCCGCAACGCAGGTCCACCCAGTCAGCGCCGGACAGCAAAACCTCAGGTCAGTGGCGGTGAGCGGATAGATGCGCCACGGCAAACTGCCATGGCACCCGACAACACTTACGACACTGGCCAGGCAAAACGCCCATATCGACTAGATCCGGTATGGGCTCCGGTAGCCGTAGCTGGCCGCCTGCTTCGCCCGCAGCTCACACAGCTCCGCCATCAGCTCACGAGCCTCGACGACCTCCGGCGTCTTACCTGGCGCCAACGCGAGCAGGTCGACCACGTGCAACGCCTGCCGCACCTCCCCGCGTCGCGCGGCTCTCGGCTGGCCAGCACCGCGACCTTGTCCGTGATCGCATCCGCGATCGCCGCCGCCGGATGTCGGGGTGGGTCGGGTGCAGCGTGGTCGGGTTGAAAGTCCCGCCAGCCGGTCTCGGACCACACGATGTCGCGGACCACGAACTCGCGGTGCCAATAAGTCTCGGCCATCCACGGCTGCTCGAACAGCTCGGCCGGGTAGGCGAGGTCGTGTAGGACCTACTAGGCGGCGGTCATGCCCTTATTGGGGACGACCGGCGAATCAAGCGACATGCTCGGTCCCCTCGAACTCAGGGCCACAGCGTCGTGAGAGATTTGGGTTGCTGCTGAACACGTACTCGGCGGCGCTAAGCCCCAATTCCCGCATGCTCGGCCCGGCGGCCAGCCCGAGCACCGCCTTGTCGCCGAAATTGATCAGCATCGGGCTGACGACCATCGCGACGACGAGCCAGGCCCGCAGGTTCGGGGGTCGCACCTGGCGTCCGACGCCGGCCAACTCGGTTGTCCGGGAACCTCTGATCGACTCGCCTTCCCGCGGCGGCGGGCTCCACGGCGAGGCCGCACCGACCCGCAGAGGAAAGCGCGCGGATAAGGTTTCTTCAATCCTCTTCCGCCAGACAGATATTCCCCCGACCACACTCACTTCGTCTTCGAAGCGCACGCCCTGAACGAAAATTTCAGGGCTTCTCTGACCCCAGCCCGGACCCAACCGCTCGTGAGCGCGAGCATCCCCTCGCCCAGTACGCCCACGCCGCTGCCGAACTCCTCGGCTAGCCGGGTGCGCGAGATCCAGTATCCGGGGGACAGCGAGACCACCAGGTCGAGCCCCTTGAGCACGCCGTCCCGGGCCAGCAGGTCCAGCGCCGCCCGCTCGAGGAGCACAAGGTCTGCTCGCTGTCCATCGCGGCCCGGCCGGCGTCCGCGACTTAGCCATCCGCGTACCGTACTCAACAGCCGCGCAGGCCCGGATCTCCACCGCAGGCACGGTTTTCGAGGGCTCGCAGCAGCCGGCGGGCCCACGCGCAAGCACGGGCCCGCCGATGCGACCAGCAAGGGTCACACCACGATGTGGTCCCCGTGGCCGCCGATGCCGCCGCCACCGAATCCATTACCACCGATGCCGGGCCCGCCAGGACCACCGTGACCACCATGACCACCGGTCCCGCCGTTGCCGCCGTCACCACCGGTGCCGCCGCCCTGGCCACCACCGGTGCCGCCGCCGTCACCGCCGCCACCGCCGTTGATGACGATCGGGTTCCAGCCGCCACCCCACGGGAATGCCGACATGACCGTGCGCGCGGGCAGGAACTCCACACGCTGGTCGCCGAGCTCCGCGGAGCTCAATGGTTCGCCGTTGTCGAACACTTGATCCTCCCTCGTTCGAATGGGCCCGGATGCCGCGCGGAGATCGATGCCCAGCAAGGTCAAACCCCAGATCCCCATTCCAACGCCCCAGATTCGTTGGCATCAGCACGGAGGGTAAGAGCATCCGCGATCCAGCGCAGCCCGAAAACCTTCGACGCGGAGAGTCGCAAACGCGCAAACCGCCGACCAACGCAGATCCACTCGGATGCGAACTGCGCCAACGCACACCGGGAAGGCGGACGAGATCAATTCAGATCGACATCGCCCCCGTTCCACGAACGGAATGAGGTCGAAACATTGTTCGCGACCTCCGCGCAAGAATTGTTTTCCACTACGCCGCGTCCCGTAATTTTCGGCGGCCGGGAGCGTCGGGCGAATCCGGCGATGCGAAACGGTCCGGGCCCGCAGCGCGGGTCGATGACCCGGGTGGACGTCGTCCCCGGGATCATCGACGCCGGAGCCACGGGCCCGCCATTGCCGGCTACGACCGATCACACGAAGATGGCGTCCCCGTTGCCGCCGATGCCGCCACCACCAATGCCGTTACCACCGATACCGGGCCCACCAGGACCACCGTCACCGCCGCGGCCAGGGGCGCCGCCGTTACCCCCGTTACCCCCGTCACCGCCGCCCTGGCCACCACCGGTGCCACCGCCATCGCCGCCACCGCCGCCGTTGATGACGATCGGGTTCCAGCCACCACCCCACGGGAACGCCGACATGACCGTGCGCGCGGGCAGGAACTCCACACGCTGGCCATCGAGCTCCGCATGGCTCAACAGTCGGATTTCGTCGAACACTTATTTCCTCCTTCGTGACTGGGCCCGGAAGCCGCGCGAGGAGATCGATGCCGACAAGGTCCAAGTCCCCCAAGATCCCCATTCCAACGCCCCAGATTCGTTGGCATCGCGCACGCAGGTTAACGAGCACCTTCAATCCGCCGCATCTCGAAATTTTCCGTCAAACGCGTAATCACAGAGACGTCCCGTAATTTTCGGCGGCCGGGAGCGTCGGGCGACTCCGTTTCGGCCAAACCCGGCGATGCGAAACGGCCCAGCCCCTGCGCTATGCGGAGATCCGCGACGGAAGCGACACGCCGCCGAATACCGGATGAAGATCGACTCGGCCGGGCGCCGGGGTGAACAGAGCACGGCCACGATCACCCGACATCACTCTTTCGAATTCCAGGAACGCCAATCCCTCTGGCCTAAGCTCTGCGACTGTTTAGCCAGCAATGATCACAGCAGGTAAAGGAGTTGCGTCGATGAGTAACCGTCCACGCCGGGCCGTTCCCGCCGAGGTGCCGAGCACCGCGCACTCCGGCGGCAGTCACATCCCAGGAACGCGCTGGGCCGACCGGTGGCCGCTGCCGAGCGCCGCCATGCTCGCCGCGGCGTTCAGCCTCATCGCGGTCCAGCCGGCCGACGCCGCGGTGCC
This sequence comes from Saccharopolyspora sp. NPDC000995, assembly GCF_053599315.1. Classification (NCBI taxonomy): domain Bacteria; kingdom Bacillati; phylum Actinomycetota; class Actinomycetes; order Pseudonocardiales; family Pseudonocardiaceae; genus Saccharopolyspora; species Saccharopolyspora sp. NPDC000995. Next base: position 14,591 of record NZ_JBSFLZ010000021.1, on the reverse strand, counting down.
AACCTGCACCCGGACCCCCAACGGTTCCGGGGAGAACATCTACTGCAGCCGGGGTGTGCCGGCCGGGATGACGCTCGATGGCAGCGACGGTAACGACCGGATCGTGCTCAACGGGGCGTTGGCGGGCACCATCAACGCCGGCGGTGGCGACGACACGATCACCATCACCGGCCGCAGCGGCGGCGGCGGCGGCAAGGGCGGCAACGGATATCTCGGTGCCAGGAGCGGTGATCGAGGCGCCAACGGTGGCAAGAGCGGCGGTAGCACCGGCGGTACGGCCGGCCTGGACGGCCCCGACGCCAGGAGCAGCGCGAGGGCCGGCGGAAGCGCAGGTGTCGGGGGCCCGGGCGGCAGCGGCGCCCCTGCGGTGACTTCCACCGGCGTCATCAACGGCGGACCCGGGAACGACACGATCACCATCACCGGCGGCAGGGGCGGTACCGGCGGCGAAGGCGGCGACGGCGGTCCGGGCAGCACCAATCCCTCCGATGCGCGCGGTGGCGCGGGCGGCAACGGCGGTGCGGGCGGCATCGGCAACCTCGGCCGCATCTACCCCGGCGAAGGCAACAACAAGATCACCATCATTGGCGGCGACAACGGCGATGGCGGTACAGGCGGCAAGGGCGGCCCCGGCACGGCGGACACCCGCAGCGGAAACGGTGGTGCCGGGGGCAACGGCGGCGGTGGCCGCTATACCGACAACGGGAACGGCGGCGTCGGCAACGGCCCGACGGGCACGATCGTCAGCACTGGCAACGACGACATCACCGTGCAAGGCGGCAAGGGCGGCCGTGGCGGCACCGGTGGCAAGGGCGGCGATGGCGCGCCGAGCGCCAGCAGCTTCCGCATGGGCGTCGACGTGGAAGGCGACGGCGGGAACGGCGGCACCGGGGGCGGTGGCGGAGCCGCGAACACCGGCAACATCATGTCCCAGGACGCCGGCAGGGCCACTGTCGACGTCCTCGACGGCGTGGGCGGTGACGGCGGCAACGGCGGCGACGGTGGCGACGGCGACGGCATCGGGAGCACGCCCGGCCTCCAAGGCCAAGGCGGGCTGAACTCCATTGCGGACACCGGCGGCGTCGGTGGCACCGGCGGCCGCGGCGGCCACATCGGCACCACTGAGGATGCCCGGCGGAATCCCTGATGAGCGTCGCGAACCCGAACCAACCGTGGCGGCCCCGCGCTCCGCCGTCCCTTCCCCCGTTGGGTGGTCGATCGCCGGTCTGACCTCGGGACGATGCGCACACACCTCCACCAGCGGCGGAAATCCGTTTGCCCGTAAGGGTGAATCGGAATGCGTCAGGAGTTCGGTGCTTCTAAGTTCTGCCCGTGCGCCAGGAACGTGCCGCCGCGGCGCATCCAACGGGGTGGCCGAATTCCGGTTTTTCCCTGTGAATCCCCTCGAATTGCGAAGGAGTACGAGATGCCACAGACCTCTCGGTCGCTGAGCGCTGCCGAATTGGAGGACCAGCGCGTCGAGTTCCTCCCGGCGCGCACCGTCATGTCGACGTTCTGGCTTCCCTGGAGCGGCGACGACGTGCTGGCCCCGTACTACCCGCCCGCGCAAACCCACACCGGAACCGTGACCGGGGACGCCAATGTCACCACGACCGGTGACATCAACGGCGGCTCCGGCGGCACCGGCGGTGGCAACGGTGGTGGCCAGGGTGGCGGCAACGGCGGCAACGGCGGCAACGGCGGCATCGGCGGCGACGGCGGCGACGGCGGCGACGGCGGCGACGGCATCGGCGGCAACGGCTACGGCGGCCCCGGCTTCGGTGGCACCGGCGGCGGCAACCCCGGCTGACGTCGAGAGATGTGAGAAGTACGGCGTTCATGGCGAAGCATTGGCCGGCCGCTGAACGCTCCAAAGTCGGCGGGCGCGACCTCCTCCACCAGGGACGATGTCGCGCCCGTCGGCCATTTCCGGACCCGATGATCACCCTGGAGTCGCAATGGCCGCCCCGCACCAGGCCGGGTCGCCCCCGGCGGACGAGGACGTCTCGGACCTGGCGGTGCCAGCGCTCGTCCCGGGCACCGAGCTGATCGGCCGCTACCAAGGTTCCGGGCATCGCGAAGCGCCGTACCTGGTCCGCCGGCCCGATGGTCAGATCTTGCAGCTGTCGCACCTGCTGTACCTGGTGGCGGCGGGGCTCGACGGGCGGCGCAGCTTCGCCGAACTCGCGGCGCGCCTCAGCGACGAATCGGGCCGCGGCGTCACCCCGGGGCAGGTGTTCTTCCTCGTCGAGAACAGGTTGCGGCTCGCCGGGATCGTGGCGGCCGACTCCGAGACCGACCGTCCGCCGGAGGCGGCGCCGAAGGGGCGGGATCGGTTGCTGGCGTTGAAGTTCCGCGTCGCGCTGGTGCCCGAACACACCGTTGCGATCATCGCGCGCGTGTTCCAGCCGCTGTTCTGGCCGCCGGTGGTGGTCGTCGTCCTGGTGGCTTTCGTCGTCGCCGACGTCTTGTTGGCCGTGCAGGGCGGCGCCGAGCAGGTGGTCGCGGGCGCGAAGGACCTGCTGAACCGGCCGGAGCAGATCCTGCTGGTGGTGGGCGTGCTGATCGTCGCCGGGGTGTTCCACGAGTGCGGCCACGTCGCCGCCTGCCGGTACGGTGGCGCGCGTCCGGGCGCGATGGGCGTGGGCATCTACCTGGTGTGGCCCGCGATGTACAGCACGGTCACCGATTCCTACCGCCTCAGCCGCACCGGTCGGCTGCGCACCGATCTTGGCGGTCTCTATTTCAACGTGATCGCCATGCTCGTCATGATCGTCGCCTACGCGCAGACCAGCTTCCCGTGGCTGCTGGCCGCCCTGCTGGCGTGGCAGGCGACGAGCGTCTGGCAACTGCTGCCGTCGATCCGCTTCGACGGCTATTACATCCTGAGCGATCTGGTAGGTGTTCCCGACCTGTTCGACCGGATGGGGCCGACCCTGCGCAGCCTGCTGCCGGGCCGCCGCCCGCACCCGCGCGTGCAGGAGTTGAAGCCGTGGGTGCGCCGGGTGATCACGGTCTGGGTGGTTCTGGTGATCCCGTTCATGGCGTACTGGATCGTCGCGTTCCTGGTCCTCGCGCCGTACGTGCTGCCGACCGTGTGGCAGGCGCTGGTTCTGCAGTGCAACGGCGTGGGCAGCTCGATCCAGGCAGGCGACGCCGCCGGAGCCGTGGTCGGCGTGCTCCGGCTGGCCCTGCTGGTGCTGCCCTGGGCGGGCATTACCCTGGTCCTCACCAACCTGGTGCGACAGTTCGTCCGATTTCTCCGCAAATGGCGGGCCCGCCGCGCACTAGAACCGAGGTAGCGTCGCTTCTCCGTATACCCGCGGTGATCGCGTGGTCACAATGCGCGAGGATCCGACACGCCGACGTGAGTGCCGACGTCGGGCGCGACCGGCGTCCGGCAGAATGCTCGGTCGGATCTGGCGAAGATCGCAGAGAAGGCGGAATCAGCATCGTGACGACTGTCCATCAGAAGATCGCCGAGGAACTCGGCGTCCGCGAGCGCCAGGTGCAGTCCGCCGTCGAGCTTCTCGACGGCGGGGCGACTGTGCCGTTCATCGCGCGCTACCGAAAGGAAGCGACCGGGGCCCTCGACGACGCCCAGTTGCGCACGCTCGAAGAGCGGCTGCGCTACCTGCGCGAGCTCGAAGAGCGACGCACTACGGTGCTGGATTCCATCCGCTCGCAGGGCAAACTAACCGACGAGCTCGAGGTCCAGATCAACGCGGCGGACTCGAAGGCGCGGCTGGAGGACATCTACCTGCCGTACAAGCCCAAGCGCCGCACCAAGGCCCAGATCGCCATCGAGGCGGGCCTGGAACCGCTGGCCGAGCAGCTGCTGTCGGACCCCGGCAACGACCCGCAGGAGACCGCGGCCGGTTTCGTGGACGCCGAGAAGGGCGTCGCCGACACCCAGGCCGCGCTGGAGGGCGCACGCTCGATCCTGGTCGAGCGGTTCTCCGAGGACGCCGACCTTATCGGCGAGCTGCGCGAGCAAGTGTGGACGCGCGGCCGGATGGTCTCCAAGGTGCGCGAGGGCAAGGAAGAGGAAGGCGCGAAGTTCGCCGACTACTTCGACTTCTCCGAGGGGTTCGCGGACCTGCCGTCGCACCGCATCCTGGCGCTGTTCCGCGGCGAGAACGAAGAGGCCCTGGAGCTGTCGCTGGAACCCGACGACGGCGCGGAGCAGGTGGGCCCGACCGGCTACGAGCTGCGGATCGCGCAGCAGTTCGGCATCGCCGACAAGGGCCGCCCGGCCGACCGCTGGTTGTCCGATGTGGTCCGCTGGGCGTGGCGGACCCGCATCCTGACGCGGCTGAGCGTGGACATGCGGCTGCGGCTGCGGCAGAACGCCGAGGACGAGGCGGTCCGGGTGTTCGCGGCGAACCTGCGCGACCTGCTGCTGGCCGCGCCGGCCGGATCACGCGCCACGATGGGCCTGGACCCGGGCTACCGGACCGGCGTGAAGGTCGCGATCGTCGACGGCACCGGCAAGGTCGTCGCGACGGACACGATCTACCCGCACCAGCCGCAGCGGCAGTGGGACCAGGCGCTGGCAAAGCTCGCGACGCTGGCGAAGGCGCACCACGTAGACCTGATCGCGATCGGCAACGGCACGGCGTCGCGCGAGACGGACAAGCTGGCCGGCGACCTGATCAGCCAGAACCCGGACCTGAAGCTCACCAAGATCTCGGTGTCAGAGGCGGGCGCGTCGGTGTACTCGGCGTCGGCCTACGCGTCGCGTGAGCTGCCGGACCTGGATGTGTCGCTGCGCGGCGCGGTGTCGATCGCCCGGCGTCTGCAGGACCCGCTGGCGGAGCTGGTGAAGATCGACCCCAAGTCGATCGGCGTAGGACAGTACCAGCACGACGTTTCGGAGACGAAGCTGTCGCGTTCCCTGGATGCGGTGGTCGAGGACTGCGTGAACGCGGTCGGCGTGGACGTGAACACGGCGTCGGCGCCGCTGCTGACCCGGGTGTCTGGCATCAGCGAGGGGTTGGCGGACAACATCGTCCACCACCGCGACAGCAACGGCCCGTTCCGGACCCGCACGGCGCTCAAGGAGGTGGCGCGGTTGGGGCCGAAGGCGTTCGAGCAGTGCGCGGGCTTCCTGCGGATCCCGAACGGTGACGACCCGCTGGACTCGTCGGCGGTCCACCCGGAGGCTTACCCGGTGGTGCACCGCATCCTGGGCCGCACCGGAGGTGCGATCACCGGTCTGATAGGCAACGCCAAGGTGCTGAAGTCGTTGCGGCCGCAGGACTTCGTGGACGACAGCTTCGGTCTGCCGACGGTGACGGACATCCTCGCGGAGCTCGACAAGCCGGGCCGCGACCCGCGACCGGAGTTCAAGACGGCGACGTTCGCGGAGGGTGTCGAGAAGATCGCCGACCTGAAGCCGGGCATGACGCTGGAGGGCGTGGTCACGAACGTGGCGGCGTTTGGCGCGTTCGTGGACGTGGGTGTGCACCAGGACGGTCTGGTGCACGTCTCGGCGATGTCGAAGAACTTCGTCAACGACCCGCGCGACGTGGTGAAATCCGGAGACATCGTCCGCGTGAAGGTCCTCGACGTCGACATCCCGCGCAAGCGGATCTCGCTGACGCTGCGCCTGGACGACGAGCCGGGTGCCGATGGCCGCCAGGACCGCGACTCCGGCCGGGGCCAGGGCGGCGGCCGTGGTCAGGGCGACAGCGGCCGAAACGGCGGCGGCCGGGGCCAGGGCGGCGGCCAGGGGCGCGGAGGTCAAGGCGGCCAGGGTCGCGGCGGTCAAAGCCGTGGCGGCCAGGGGCGCGGCGGCCAGCGCGGTCAGCGCAACGACGCGCCCGCCGGATCGATGGCCGACGCCCTCCGCCGGGCGGGCTTCGGCAAATAGGCGCGTTTTAGCTGGTAACGGGGCCGTGAGTCTTTTGGGCTGCTATAGCTGCCCAAAAGACTTACGGCCCCGCGCCGTCAGCGCCCGAACCGCCCGCCCTTGACGGCGGTGACGAACGACTGCCACTGGTCAGCGGTGGTCGTGACGTACCCAGCAGCCCGATCCTTCGTGTCTCGAACCGCCGCGCCGTAGGTTGTTGGGGCGACCTCGACGCACGCGCTCACCTGCTGCGATCGCGAGGACTTGCGCCAGCTTCCTTCAATACGGCCGACTTCGACGCAGTTGTCGGTGTTGGCGCTGCGGCTCGACTTCCGCCAGTTGCTCGGATTGCCGTTCCGTAAGCTCATTTCGCAGTCTCCATCCTGCTAATGGCGTCCCTGATGAGGTCCGAGGACTCGCTCGTGCTCATCGCCTCGTCATCAACCTTATCCACGGCGTGTTCATACGCCGCTACTTCATCGAGCTCGTGCAGGAACAGCGCAGAGATGCGGTTCTCCAGCTGCACAACCGGAGTCCGGTCTCCAAATCGATCAAGAGAGAACGGTCCTTCCAGACCCGGATGCCATCCACTGCTCATCGGGATGACTCGCAGGTCCACGTTCGCCATCTCGCTGTACTTCAACAGCGTGCGGAGCTGATCCGCCATGACAGCACTACCGCCGACAAGTTGGTACAGCACCGATTCGCCGATAAACGCACGTAGCTCAGCCGCGTTGTTTCGGGTGATCGCTTCGCGACGCCCAAGCCGCACAGCTACCCGCATGTCAACTTCATCGTGAGGTACTTCGGCCGCAATCATGATCGCCCGCGCGTAGTCAGCGGTCTGCAGCAGTCCTGGAACCAGCAATGGCGACACGGTCGTGATGCTCGTGGCCTCGCGCTCGATCTCCAGAAGCGCCGCCAACTGGCGGTGCTGATCGGGCATACCAACGGACAACCAGTGCGATCCGTCCGGATCTCGTGCCAGTTCAACGAGTTCCGCACGGAGCTCGGCGGATGCATCCACCTTTGCCAAATATGCGGCCACGTCTTCCGGCTTGGGCGAACGTGCTCCGTTTTCCCAGCGGGAGACAGTCGCGTGCGAGGTGCCGAGCTTCGCTGCGAGTTGCCGCAGTCCCAAGCCCGACTCTTCACGCGCTCGACGTAGTTCGGCGCCAAGCGCTCGCGCTTTCGGGGTGGTACCAGCCATGCACCACAGACTAACGGTGCATTACCGCAGTTGAAGATCCCTCGAAAGGTTAATTGCGGGTCACCCGGTTCCTCTTGTCCAATGTGTCACAGAACCACTGGTACCAGTGGAACCAATACCGACGAAGGGGGTCACGGATGTATCCGTTTCATTGGGTGCCCGCTGCGGGGCGGCGGCATGCGAGCTTGGACGAAAGGCCTTGTGGTTGCTCGTATCCGACCGGAACTCAGGTGACGACCTTGTGCCGCCAGGAGCTTTCGGCCGATAACAGCGAGTTGGCTTGGCTCTGGGAGACCTGCCCGGATTGCAACCGGGAGGCTCGACGGCTCGCCGGTGTCGGCCCGTGAGCCCGAAAACCGCCGCGCTGGCGGTGTTCCTGCGCCGAACCCAATGACTGCTCGACGACCTCGCGTTCCACGCGAGCGCAGGTCACCTCGACGCCGAGGACGTCGACAAGACCGCCGCGGCCCTGGAAGAAGTCGTCCACCTGCTGAGGGAAAACCGGCCGACCACGGCCGCTGGATCAGAAGGAACCGCCTGATGCCACCGCTGTGGACCGCCCTGTCCTGCATGCGCTCGATGATCCTCGGCATGACCGTGATGTACGCCTACCGCAGGCGCCTCCCGCAGCACACGGGAGCAGGAGAAGGCGCGACCAACGTCTGGCAACTGATCGAGCACATGGAAGCCGAAGCGACCAGAAACGCCACCCCGACCGGGAAACACCACCTGCGAGAACCCCCGGAACCAACCGAACCATCCGCAGTGGACACGATCCTGATCCCCGGCCCCCAGACACCCCCGCCCCTGGAACTCCACCACCGAGTCCTCGAAGCCCTGCACCGGTCCTAACCCCCAGAACCCGGCTCGATGCCGCTTCCCCCGACCCCAGGCATCGAGCCGAGCGGCCGGGCGGCGCACCGCCCCTCCCCGGCGCTGCCCGGCCGCACCTCCACCGAAAATCCACAATGGATGCTTTGACTCAGTATTACTAGCCGATCGACACCACGTTGCGGCCGGGCACATGTGCACCGGGAAAAGGGCGGCCAGGATCCGTGCCGCCTCGTCGTATTCGGACTCCTCGCCGCCTCGTCGCCATAGCAGTGCACCCTCCTCCACGGCGCGCCTGAGCGGCTCGCGACGCCCCAGAGAATTATGGGCCGGTCTGGACGAACTCTTCACCCTTCGCGAGGTCGACCACCAGCGTGTACCGGCTCATGGCGGTCTCGATCTGGTCCTCACCGGGGGAGTTCTTCCGGCCGCAGCCGTCGGTCGAGGTCTTTCTCGGTCAGCTCGACGTCCAGCAGCGTGACCAGCCGGTGCAGCGCGTAGCTGTGCCCGATGTGCTCATGCAGGTGCGATTCCAGTTTGCGGGCCTCCGCTTCGGTGGACCCGATGACCGGCACGATCCCCAGCACGATCTTGATGTCGTCAGGGTCTCGGCCGTGCTGTTAGCTTCGCGAACGCCCATGCGGATCGTGCGGTCAGGCGCCTTCGCCGGGCTTCTGAGCGGTCGCCAGCAGCTCCACCAGTCGGTCGCCGAGCACACCAGGGATGACCCGCTCCGCCGAGCGCGCCGCAGCCGCGTTGAGCGCCGACATCACAAGCGGCCGCAGACGTTGCAGCACCTCGGAATAGTACGGGATCTCGTCCTCGTTGGGCACCGGCCGGGTCAGCACGTGCTTGCGCACGACCTCGACGAGGACTTCGGCCACGTGGTCGATGTCCTTCTGTAGCTGCTCTGCGAGGTCCAGTACCTCGTTGAGCGGGACGCCGAGGCTGAACAGTTCGGCGCCGGCGGCCAGCAGCTGCGGGCTCGGCGAGACGAAGCTGCGTCCGCGCCGCTCTAGCAAGCCCAGTTCGACCGACCGCTTAATGTTCGACGGGGAGAACTGCTTGCCGAACTTCTTGCGCAACTCGCCCACCGTGACGGCGCGCGGCTTCTCCTCCGCCCAGGACGCGCCGACGACCTCCTCCAGCCCGAGCACCTCGCCGAGGCTGCGCCCGGACTCCCACGCCGCGATCATCTCCTTGATCTGCGCGAACGCGTACCCGCGCTCCAGCATGTTGATGATCAACCGCAGTCGCACCAGGTGGGCGTCGGAGTAGATCGCTGTCCGCCCTTCCCGGCGAGGCGGCGGCAACAGCTCCCGGTCCTGGTAGACGCGCACGTTGCGCACCGTCGTACCCGCAGCCCGAGCAAGATCGTCGATCCGGTATTCCGCCACCCGATGAAGTCTAGTTCGTGTGTTCGAGACCTGCCGGGACGCGGCCGCGCCCGTTCGCCACCCGAACGGGCCGACCTCCAACGGCGCGGTCGACAGGCGCCGAACCAGTGGTGACCAGTGCCGCGAGCGCCTGCGCGGCCGCGGTCGCCGGGGCCAGCGGAGGAGGTCCGGGTTACTCGATCCCAGGGGCCGCCAGCGGGGCCGTTCTGCGCGCAGGCGCTCGGGTTCGACCTCCGGCTGCCGCGGTGGTGGAGATGGACCAGGTTCCCGCGTCGCAGCGGGGTTCCGTGGAGCGCACGGCGGTTTCGTGTCCGGGACCGCGAAGACATCGTCGCAACGCTCGGCCAGTCCCGGCTCGTGGCGTTCCACCGGATGTCCCGGGCGGTCCGCAACGAGCTATACCGGTCGCTGCTGAAGGCCGTCGACGGGGCGTGAGCACGCAGCCGGGCTACGCAACGACCCGAAGCCCTCAGCACCTCCTGCAGGTCACGCGTGGTCGCCGTCGACGTAGAACCAGACCCCGCTCTCCTTGGCGAAGCGGCTGTTCTCGGTCAGCACTCCAGCGTTTCCCGCCAGGTGGTAGTGCGCCCGGAACCGCACAGTGCCCTCCGCGTCGAACGGTCCGCCGCCGATGCGGTCGAGGATTTCGAGGCGCTCCCAGCGCTGGTCGGGGTCGAGGCTCAGCTCGTCCGGCCTGGTCGAGGGATGCCACGACGCCAACAGGTAGGCGACGTCGCCGACCGCGAACGCGCTGAACCGCGAACGCATCAACTGCTCGGCCGTTGCCGCGCGGGTCTCACCGGTGTGCAGGCGGGCGCAGCACTCGGGGAACGGTTCACCGAGGCCGCAAGGGCATCGTTTGGCAGTGCTCACCCCATTAGCTTCTCATCACCGACACGTCCGGCTGCGATTCGTGGTGCTGCGATTCGTGGTGCCGCCCGCGTAGAGGGTCACCGTGGCGAACGCCGCGGTCGCGCCGGGCAGTCCGCCGCCGTCGCGTGCCGCAATTTCAATGGAAATCGGACATTCGATGTCAAGGGACCTTGCGAACCTCCTGCGTCTGGTCCCCAGTGCATCGGTTGCCACCGGCGTCACCTGCGAGAACGCCGGCGAGATCGACGAGCGCTACCTCGCCTTTGTTCGAATCGGCGGACCGCACGAGAGATCATCGGCTACGTCGCCGCTTCGGAAACGATCGCCAGAACCGGCCCCGCGCCGCGGCCGCAGGTGCCGGGCGCGGCGCGGTGGTTCCGGGCTTCAGTCCTGAGATTGCGCCTCAGTCTGGACCTGCGGCTCCGCCTCGGGCCGGGGCCCTGGCTTGGTCGGGGGCTCTGGCTGCTGCGGCGGCTTCGTCTGAGACTCGGGATCGGCCTGCGAGGAGGAACTGGTGTGTGCGGTTCCGTTCTGGGACTCACCGTCATGCGTGGACACGTCCAACACCGTCGCGTTGAGGATCTTGTCCAGTCCCGAGGGGCGCTCGGCCGCCGCAGCGGTGCCGACCGCTCCCAGCACAACCAGACCGCTGAGCAGCGCAGTGAAGAGTGGACGACGCATCGAAAACCTCCCTGTTGGTGGGGCATTGCCGTGGGAGACGCCATCACAACTCGATCATCACCGCCGATTGCATCACCGTGCCGTGCAACCGGTTCCCGAGTTCGGGGGACTAAGCGCCCGACAGGAGAGCAGTAGCCCGGTCGCCGGGGGATGTGCGACCGGGCCACTCACAGGTGGGTGCCTGGGGGGTGTCAGGCGTCCACCCGCTCTACCTCCCGTGATTCCGCAGCCTGCGCACCACGCTGCGGAAGCGCCCGGGAAGCGCCAGCCGCAGCAGAGCTGTCGGCCGAATGCACAAACCGACGCCGTCGAAGAACCCGCCGCGCAGGATCGGGGACGAGCCCCGGCGCTGGTCGGCGCTGCCCGCGCTGTCCGGGGGATCGCAGCACGGGTGACTGCGGCCAGCACACTAGGAAGGCGCACGGGGATCCGTATCCGTCGCGGTGTCGGAATGTGATTGAGATCATGCTGCCCGCACCGCACCTCGCTGTCGCCGTTAAGGACATAACGAAACTTTTGTCACTTTTGTAATCCGCTCCTCGCCCGGAATTTCCCGCCCTGACCTGCGAAGATGATGTGTCCGCGTGCGATCGTCGACACCGGGCGGTTAACGTTCGGGCCGCCGGTGGTGAGGAGGCAAGCGCGGTGTTGCGGGTGCAGGGGTCGTTGTCGCGGCAGTTGCTCGGGTGGCAGCTGCTGATCATCGTCCTGCTGCTCGCCTCGATGGCGGTGTTCTCCGTGGCCCAGACCGACTCGGCCTTCCGGGCCACCGAAGGCCGCAAGATGATGTCGGTCGCCGAGGACCTCGCCGCCACCTCGGGGGTCCGCGTCAGCCTCGCCGACCCCTACCGGCGGGACGCGCTGCCGATCTTCGCCGAGAGCACCCGCAACCTCTCCGGCGCCGACTACGTGATCATTACCGACGATCACGGCATCGTGCTCACCTCGCCGGACCCCGCACAGCGCGGGCAACCCCTGCCGCCCTCCGAGAGCACCGCGCTGACCGGCCGCTCGTGGGTCGGCGAGATGACCGTGGACGGCTCCGAATCGCTGGTCGCCCAGGTGCCGGTGATCTCCAACGACGCGCGAATCATCGGCGTGGTCGCGGCCGGCCGCAACCCCCCTGACCTGCTGCAGGGGCTGCGCCAGGCCCCGGAGAACCCGCTGTCGCTACTCGCCTTCGCCACAGTCCTCGGCATCGCCGGATCGGTGCTGCTCGCCCGGCGGGTGAAGCGGCAGACGCTGGGCCTGGAACCGCAGGAGATCACCCGGCTCGTCGAACACCGGGAGGCCCTGCTGCACGGCGTCCGGGAGGGCGTGCTGGGCGTCGACGAGCAGAACCGGATCACGCTGGTCAATGACCAGGCGCGCCGGCTGCTGTCGCTGTCCCCGGACTGCGTGGGAAGCAACATCGACTCGCTGGACCTCAACGACCGCGCCCGCGACGTACTCACCGGCCGCACCGACGGCGTGGACCAGATCGTGCTGCGCCGCGGCAAGGTCGTGGTGCTCAACCGGATGCCGATCTCCTCGGTCGGCGCCGTGGTGACCATGCGGGACCGCACCGAACTCGTCGACCTGCAACGAGAGCTCGCGGTGCACCGGGACACCACTGACACCCTGCGCGCCCAGGCGCACGAGTTCAGCAATCGGCTGCACATCATCTCCGGGCTGATCGAACTGGGCGAGTACGACGAACTTCAGCGCTACGTGCACCGGATCAGCCACACCCGCGAGCAGTGGCACGCCGAAGTCACCGCGCGGATCCACGACGCGGCCGTCGCCGCGCTGCTGATCGCCAAGGCCAGCCTCGCCGCCGAACGCGGCGTCGGCCTGCGACTGCACGAAGGCAGTTACCTGCCCGAGATCGACGAGGAGCTTTCCGCCGACCTCGCCACCGTGCTGGGCAACCTGATCGACAACGCGCTGGATGCTCTGGAAGGAGCCTCGGTGGGCGCGGACCGCTGGATCGAGATCGACCTGCGCCGCACCGACGAGGTCACCGCGGTGGTGCGGGATTCCGGGCCCGGGGTGGCCGCGGAGATCGTCGAGGAAGTGTTCCGGCACGGTTTCACCACCAAGGCCGCGCGCGGCGGCGAACGCGGCCTGGGCCTGGCGCTGACCAGACAGATCTGTCATCGTCGCGGCGGTTCGGTGGAGGTGCACAACGCGCACGGCGCGGTGTTCACCGCGCGATTGCCGCTGGAAGGGCCGAGAGCGTGATCAAGGTATTGGTGGTGGATGACGACTTCATGGTCGCCAAGATCCACAGTGGATATGTAGCTCGGGTCGATGGGTTCGAGGTCGTCGGGGTAGTTAACACCGGGGCCGAAGCGATCCGCGCCGTCGACGAGCTTCGCCCGGAACTCGTGCTGCTGGACATCTATCTGCCCGACATGGACGGCCTATCGGTGCTGCGGCAACTGCGCGCGAGCACCGAGCGGCCCTCCCCCGACCCCGACGTCATCATGATCACGGCGGCCCGCGACCTGGACACCGTGCGCGGCGCGATCCGCGGCGGCGCGCTGCACTACCTGATCAAGCCGTTCAGCTACGAGGCTCTGCGTGACCAACTGGAGAACTTCCGTTCGCTGCACCAGAAACTCAGCGAGTTGCCACGCGATTCCCCGGCCGCGCAGCAGGACATCGACCAACTCTTCGGCACCCGTAGCCGCCCCACGGCGCCACCGCCGAAGGGGTTGGCCACCGAGACAGCGGAAATCGTCGAGCGCATCCTGCGCGAGACGACAGCGGGGGGCGACGACGTGTCGGCGACGGAATGCGCCGACGCCGCCGGGGTTTCACGCGTCAGCGCGCGCAAGTATCTGGAACACTTCGTGACCTCGGGCCGCGCCGAGGTCCGCCTCCGCTACGGCGGCACCGGCCGCCCGGAACGCCGCTACCGCTGGACGCGCTGACCGGCCGCGCGAAACGCCCGGGCGGGTCCGTCACCAGTTTCAGTTGAAACTGCCACCCACCGAAGAGTCGGTGCAGTTTCGATTTTTCAATGAAACTGTCCACAGAAAGTGCAGTGCGAGTTGCAATGAGCCCTTTCATCCTGGCCGATCCGCAGCCTCGACGCTGAAAGCCCCACGACACGGGGCTGCCGCAAGTGGCGCAGGATTCTAGGTCGATGTCGTCAAACTCCCTACTCCCAAAGGATTTCATGTGTTACCCCGCCGCCGGGTAGTGGAGCGCACCCTGGGCTGGCTGATGCAACACCGCCGACTCGTAGGCGACTACGAGGCCCTGCCCCGGCCTTCACCCACGATGGCCTTCTAAGTGGCCTGTCGGTGCGGGGCAGATCTGACGGGGGCGTTGTTGGCCCGTGATCGTAACGGCTCCGACCGTAGCGCTATTCACAGTTGGATGATTTTCCAGAACCGGCCGCTGGGCGGCCCGGATGCACGACCGGGGCCGTGAGTCTCTTGCGCTGCTATGGCTGTTCAAAAACTCACGGACCCGGAACCGGTGAAACCGCCTCGCAGTACTGCCTTCCGTCAGGCGTTGGGGAGACGGAGGCCGTTGTAACCGGCGCGGGCGTCGGCGAAGCGCGCGGCGACCTCGTCCCAGTCGACCACGTTCCACAGGTGCTTGACGTAGTCGGCCTTCACGTTGCGGTACTGCAGGTAGTACGCGTGCTCCCAGATGTCGAACACCAGCAGCGGGGTCGTGGCGATCGACAGGTTCGAGTGGTGGTCCCGCAACTGCTGAGTGATCAACCGCTGACCCACCGGGTCCCAGG